>JAOUGB010000389.1 GCA_029857875.1 Desulfobacteraceae bacterium
TCAATTCGGCAGGAAAAATCAGATTTTTTAATATCCTTTTTCATTGGTATGTCTCCAAAGTTTCGATATCCATTAACCAGTTTAATTTATTACTACGATGTGGTATTAATTGTCAATACAAAACAAATTCAAAAAACCCGTGAAACAGCTGAAACACGGCTTGCTGATTTCATTCCACTGGAAATCGATGCTTTAAATGAACTTACGTATAAATACGGATGTGAAACTCGAGTTATAATAGATACTTAATAATTAAAAATCCTGCTATTAAAAGTACCGTGAATCCCGTGGCAAGAATGTTGAAATATTTATCGATAAAGGACTGAATACCTGGGCCGAAAATGTAAATAAGCCCTCCCACAAGGAAAAAGCGCGCAGATCGAGATACCAAGGATGCCATAACGAATACAAAAAAATTGATTTTAAAGGCACCGGCGGCAATCGTAAAGACCTTGTAGGGTATGGGCGTGAATCCTGCTATTCCGACGGCCCATGCATCGTATTTATTGTATAGCACTTCAATATATTCAACTTTTGGAGTGAGACCATAAAAATCGACGATACGGGTACCGACTGAAGCCATAAACTGCCACCCGATAAGATAACCGAAACATCCACCAAGAACGGATCCTGCGGAGCAAATCAATGCGTATTTCAGTGATTTTTTGGGTATGGCAACAGCCAGTGCGATAAGGAGTATATCCGGTGGTATGGGAAAAAAAGAGGATTCGCTAAAGGCCAGCAAAAACAAAGCCCAGGATCCATAGGGTGTTTCCGCCCAGTGAAGAACCCAGTCATATAAGCGACGAAGCATTGATTACGTTCTCCATCCATATTCACCCACAAGTTTGACAAATCTGCAACCCCCTAAATTTGTCTTGCGGATTCCATGTTCATCCTTGTAAAGTTTAATGAGTTCCTGGGAATACATATCTCCCACGGGGATTACCATACGGCCACCTACAGCAAGCTGGCTTACGAGGGGTTTTGGAATGCCGGGTGAACCGGCTGTAACAATAATTCCGTCAAAGGGGCTTTCGTCTTCCCAGCCCGAAGTGCCGTCAGAATACTTGGTGACAATATTATGATAATGAAGTTTATCAAAAAGCTTGCGGGATTTAGTGTAGAGCGGGTAAATTTTTTCAATGGTATAAACGCGAAACACAATTTCAGCTAAAATTGCAGCCTGATATCCTGATCCTGTTCCGATTTCAAGTATCCTGTCGTCTTTTCCGGGTTGCAGTGCCTGAGTCATCTCGGCGACGATATACGGTTGTGAGATGGTCTGCTGTTCTCCGATGGGGAGCGGAAAATCACCATAGGCCTGATCTCTTAGGGCATCACTAACAAAAAGGTGTCGAGGAACCTTATGCATGGCTGCCAGGACTTTTGGGTCGGTGACGCCTCGAGCTTCAATTTGCCGTCTGACCATTTCTTGACGCTGGCGCTCGTATTTTATGGAGTTTTCTTCCAAAATATAAAGCCTCTATCTTCATCCAGAACATTTATTATAACATCGAAAGTCAGGCCTTCTGGATCAGAATTCTTTTCCAGTACGAATGTTTGTCATGCCTTTTAGTATTGAGTGCTGAGTTGTGACACCAAAAGTTCCTATCAAATCAGAGGAATTGCGTCAAGAATATAGAGTCTGAAATCAAATGGTTTTACAATAAATCCGTTTTTTCTTTCCCCGAGCGGTTTAAAATTTTGTTGAACTGTTTCATGAATGGTTTGTTTCAGAAATCGGAGTGTTTTTTAACAAATCGCTCTACAGATAATCCTTTGAAAAATTGAGATTAAACACTTCTGTGAATAAAGCACTTGATTTTTTATTAAGATATTACATAATCTATCACAACGTTTTTAAAAATTGGTACAAAATGTACAAAAACTATAAAAATTATATTCTGAACCCTTATCCGGAGCTATCCAGCGAATTCCTCGCTGTTTGTCAAAACAAAACTTAAGATTTCGGTTTCACGGGGCAACGGAGTATTCTTCTATGTTGAATAATTTCTGAATCGGATCGGACGAACCAACCCAATGAAGAGTATAAGACATCTCAAATTGTGTACGTTACTTTTGATACTCGTTATATTGTTTGGTGTTAGTGGATATATGACCATCGAAAGGTGGAATTTTTTAGATGCCCTGTATATGTCCGTCACAACGCTCACCACCGTGGGGTACGGCGAAGTGCACGAATTAAGCAATTTGGGGCGGATATTCACGATTTTATTTATCATCATCGGTGTGGTCTATTTTTTGTATATTGCCGGTGCCGTTGTCCAGTTTATGGTCGAAGGCCAAATCAGAACCATACTTGGGAGGAGAAGCTTGGATAAAAAGATTGATCGATTGAAAAATCATTATATTGTTTGTGGGTATGGGCGTATCGGAAAAACGCTTTGTATGATGCTCAAAAGAAAGGCGGTTGATCTGGTTGTTATTGAGAAAGATCAAGACCTCATACCTGTCATGGTTGAGGATAAAATTTTCTATATATCGGGTGACGCCGGGGATGAATCCAATTTGATTAAAGCCGGAATACAACACGCTAAAGGTTTAATCGCTGTTCTGGCTACGGATACGGATAATGTTTTTCTGGTGCTGACCGCCAGGCAACTTAACCCTGATCTTTATATTATGGCAAATGCTTCCCGCAATGAATCTAAGCCAAAACTCCTGGCTGCGGGTGCCAACCGGGTGGAGTTGCCCTATGATATGGGTGCTGTGAGTATGGCCCAGCGGATCATCCGTCCAACGGTGACAAATTTTCTGGATCTTGCTTTTGCTCAAAAACGTAAAGATATTCAAATGGAAGAGATACCGGTGAGCCTTTCTTCGAAACTTGTCAATGTTATGCTTAAAGATTCCGGTATCCGACAGCAGTTTAATCTGATCATCATTGCAATAAAAAAATCAGACGACAGCATGCTGTTTAACCCGTCTTTTGAGGCGGTTATCGAGAGCGGTGATACCGTTATTGCTGTGGGGCAGGAGGAGAATCTTAAGAATCTGGAAAAAATATTGAATCCAACAGACAGATAAGGGTTAAATGGTTATTACTCAAGTTTCGCATCTTTTAGTTTTAGAATCGCCTATAAAATGGAGAAGGCTGGAATAAATTTTATTGATAAATCATATGGGCGCGATCGTTAAACATAAAAAAGCCACGTCTATATTTTATATATGATTCGTTTTTCTGTAATAATGATATCCACATGCCTATCATGGGCTTCCATTTGTATTTGAGGAACGATCTGGTCTTCAAATGTCAGAGCAACCTTTCTTGTGGTAATTGGCAGTTTTGGAATAAGCCGGTCATAATATCCATCACCGGATCCTATTCTTCCACCCTTTTCGTCGAAAGCAACGCCGGGAATGATGGCTATGTCGATGCATTCAATGGGTACAATGTTACATTGGTTTGGATCCGGCTCCAATATATTCCTGGGTCCGAGCGTTAAGTCTGTATCAAGGTTATCGATTTTCATCAATTTCATTTCATATTTTGTTGAAACAAAAGCAGGAAGAATGACTATTTTTTTGTAGTTTAAACACCGGTCTATAATATTCAGGC
>JAOUGB010000391.1 GCA_029857875.1 Desulfobacteraceae bacterium
ACAACACATAAAAACATAAAAAATTTCTTCATCCTTTTCCCCCTTTATTATAAAAATGTAAATCAAATAACTCCCAGTTTGGCTTTATCCTGGACGCATAAAAACACTCATTAAGCTGTATCTGCACGCAAAGATCATGCAACAATAATAAGTTGTCTATTAGTAATAGAATTTTCAAATGGTTAATGTAAATTGGATGAAAAAATAGGCATGGAAACTCACAGAAAAAACCATGTAATTGTGGGGCAAATTACATAAAAGTTATTACATTATTTACATAATATTTCAATAGATCTCAAATGGTTATATGTTACATCGTGGTGTTAATGGTTGGGGTAAATTGATAAAAAAAATGGATGTGCCTGATTCAAGATAACTTGCCAATCTCGCCAATACTATACCAGAGAACAGGCATTGTGATATATGAAAATTTTATTTTACAAATCCCTGTCTTTTATAGCAGTATTAAAAGGTTGGATAACGTGGCGATAAGCTGCAGGCAACAGGCTTTAAGTTGCGAATTAATCTGCGACTATTTTATATACCTTATCCCCTCTTCTTACCTTTTCAGATATCTTTACGCCAACGCTATCACCTTTCTTTGCCTCTGTTACAGATTTGTGCTCAATCTGCATGGAGTCTACTTTGGACTCAAAATTTGTCGCGTGCCCCAAAAAGTGGAGAGTGTCTCCCAATGATACTGTTCCGTCCGTTATCTCAACAGCAGCGACTGAAATTTTGCTATAGTAATTCGAGACGAAACCGATTTTTTCCTCTTCCATAGCTAAACCCTCACTGTTTAATGCTTGGAAATTAATTTCAAATAAACTCCCTCCTATTTCCCCATTAACCTACAATTTTTCTTTCTAACTATTGAGCAGGTAGAATTAATTCTTAAATTTTGAGCAAATGTGGAAAAATATCTACTATATTGGGTACATTCAGAATTTATATAACTTCATTATATGTTTCTTGCCAATCTCTAAACCATTCACAACAAATATTGATATCCAGATATCATATTTTTCTGGTGTATAGTTAAGTAAATCCTATTTTCTCTCAGGGTAAACCAATTCTAATTCCCAAGAACGTAAAAGAGGTGGTTGAATATCTAAAACAAAATAAAATGTATTGGTATAGCTAATATGTTTATCTTTCCCTATCTGATTCTTTCTAATATCGTAATAATATATGAGGCCTGGCCAAGGATCTGGTGTTTTTGTTCCCATAGTCATTGTGGAAGTCCTATCAGGCGAACCAAAGATAGCCTCAATTTCTTTTTGGGTCATTCCAACCTTTATATCAAGTATATTTTTAGAGGTAAACTCGGGGTGTCGAGGAGAGATTGTAACACAGCCCATCAATATTGATAAAACCAAGGACAAGCCAATTAGATGACATAATTTCATAACACATCCTTCATATTTTAGCAGTTGAGTTTCTACGGCTATGTCTTGTTAATAAACTGATCATTTAATGAACGTTCATCAAAAACAAACCCCACCTCTCTGTTTGAGAAACGGGGTTCCTTCTATCATCATATGCTTTTCCTTGGTTTAAGGTTGAAGCGGCTATTTTGAAATCATATATTTTTTGCATATTTAACCTAAGTTGTCAAGGACATTACAAAAATTGCCACATTGTAACAGGTGTGCCTTCGCAATTTTAGAAACCCTTCTTAAATTCATCAAAAACTTTGCAAGCCCTTAACCCCGGTAAAAATCGTACCTTCGGACACCGTATTCCAATGCACACGAAAGCATTCATGTAATGTAACAGAATCAAATTCAATTTTCAGGTATGATCAACGCTATACAATTTGCTCCACGTATCAGCATGCACAGAAAACAGTGCATCTATGCACATTTTTCTGTGCACTTTTAATCCCATCTCCCATCTAAAATCCCCTACACTTTTCAACACACTTCTTACAAACCACCATCAAATAAGGATCTTTGCCTCCGTATACGCACAAAACAGAATTTGGCACATATGTTGAATAATGTTCAATTAGAATCCTGCCAAAAGGAGTTGATACCATGAAATTCAACGTTATGTTCGTTGACGATTCCATTAGTGTGCTTGAATCTTTACAATGGATATTCAGAGATGAGCCTTATTATCTATTTGCTTTCGACAACCCCTTTGACGCCCTGAAGGTAACAAAAACATTAGAGTGGGCCGTTGTCGTGGCGGATAAATCCATGCAGAATATGGATGGTCTGGAATTTTTGAAAAGATTTCAGGCACAGTCGCCCCGCACGATGGGGATAATTATGACCGGCTATAATGAAATGAAAGAGGCAATGGATACGTTATCTCCCGGTTGCGTTTATCGATTTGTCAAAAAGCCCCTGAATCACATTGAAATTAAACAGGCGGTGAAGACGGCGATTTCGGCTTACGAAGCAAATACAGGCGCCAAAAGGCATGCAATTGTTTGAGGGATATCGGTATATCGGTATCAAAGCCTGGGTATATCGGTGTCAAAGCCTGTATTGTGAATTAATTTTATCAAATTGATTTTTCACTTTTTTATCGTTTATCATCTTCTCTTTAAATACCTTCACAATATGACTGATATCGGAGTGACTTATATTGAAAAGGCGCCCTAACTATTCATTGGTCATTAATCCTTTATTCCAAAGAAAATAAAGGTGAATGCAAATTGCATGTGCACCACAAATAGCGTTGTAAAAAACTTGATGCGACGTCTGATAATTGATCGCGACATAAACTTGATTTGACAGAATCGTAAGGCGGGTCAATACATCCCTTGACAGTCAAATTTTCGATAGCAGCTATACGTAACAAATGAGCATTAAAAATAGAAAAGTGGTGCACCAGTGCATGATTTATTCAACAACCGTAAACAATACTTCATGGCCTTATCGAATAAACTATGGCAACTTTGCAATCATTTTCCCAAGCTCTTCATGAGTAAACGCCTTAAGAGTCTTCGTTCTGACGTACCCTTGAGCACCTAACCCTAAAAGAAAGGTCATATAAACTTCATCACTCGGAGCTTCGCCAATTGAAATATAGTCATATTCACCCATTGTTGCATAGAAACCTATCAATTTACCTCCAATCGATTCAGCAGTTTTGATGCCTTCTTCGATGCGCTCAGGTGCGTCTTTTATGTTTTTAACTCCCTGTTCTGTCAAATTGAACAGTGTAATATAGATAGCCATGGAGCCCTCACCTCCTTTCCTAAAAAATGGCCGGTGCACCACTATTTGTTTACAATACTGACAGGCCAAATTAATTTGTAATGCCAAGGCTAATTTTGAGGAGATTTTTCATAGAAAAAACTCCTGAATGGAGATCAAATAATTGAAGCGGCAAATCGTTAGATAATGAGAAACTAATAGAAAATGAGGTCAGCGGAACAATAGATGTTTCACAATGGAAACTGATTTGAGATAGAGAGGTAATTTAAAAAAAATATATTAAAGTCTTAATAGTGTCAATATCAAATGTGGTGATTACTTGGTGCTTTCTTGATAATCATCTAAAAGGCACCTCCCAATCGCAAAAAAGGATGCGATTTGTTATAAGTGGTTAAGGCAAT
>JAOUGB010000390.1 GCA_029857875.1 Desulfobacteraceae bacterium
CCATGGAAGTGTTCATCTTTTTGGCAAAACGTCCGACTCTCTTAGCGCCGCCGGCATCTGTTGCAACGGCGACGGTATTCGAAATATCAAGACGATGCTGAAAGTGGTCGCAGATGATGGGAATTGCCGTAAGGTGATCAACCGGTATGCTGAAGAACCCGTGCACCGAATCGGCATGAAGATCCATGGTCAGCACGCGGTTTGCACCTGCGGTTTTGAGAAGATCTGCCATAAGTCTTCCGGCGATGGAGATTCTGGGAGCATCCTTTTTATCGGATCTTGCATACGAATAATATGGAATCACAGCGGTAATCCTCTTGGCAGAAGCGCTGCGCAAGGCATCAAGGGTAATCAACAGCTCTATAATGTTATTGCTGACGGGCCGGCTGAATGACTGAATCACAAAAACATCTTTTTCTCTCACGTTTTCCTTGACCTGCACGAACAGGTTGTCATTGGAAAACCTCGAGATATCCAGTTTGCTGAGGGGGATGTTGAGATGCCGGCATATTTCCTTTGCAAGGCCTTTGTTTGAGTTTCCGGAAAAAACTTTTAGATCGTTATACATTATTCTCTCCGCAGGCGTTTTTCTATGTAATCCATTCCATGTTTTTCAACGGCTTACTGTCAAAATAACTCTATAGCCTATATAATTTCAACCTAAAATCTGAAATTTTCGTAACTTCTCATTAAGTTCTGGGAGGTTGAACCCTGATAATAAAACGTAAAAGGTTTGGAATTCGCATGCAAGTGAGCCTAAAGAAAAAACAGTAGCCTATCTTTGACAACTCATTTGAGACGGGGGACGGTCGTGGCAGCCGTTTTTAGCGGCTTAGACGTGGTAACAAAAGTTGAACCGGCAGAAGCGAGCGCTAACCCCGCAGCTTGCTGCGGGGTTAGCGAGCGAATCTAAAATAGGCAAAATACCTTACCGGGAAGATTCCCTGCAGCTTGCTGCAGGGTAGTCTTCAATGGTTACGCCAACTGTTCCTCCACCGACATGGCCTGATAGATGCAGACCTCCAGACAGGAGAAACAGACAATACACTTTTCAGGATCAAAGGATACATTCCAGGACTCACGATCTACGTCCAGCGCCTGAGTCGGACAGTGAGGCACACAGGACGTGCAGCTGGTGCATCGGTCTTCGAGATGCCGGATCTCCTCTGCCAATGGCGAAACCAGCACGCCGACCTTTTCAAGATAGTTCAGTCCCTGAGAAATTTGGATCTCCTCGCCGGCCAATTCTACTACCATTCGACCCTGCTTTCCAGGGTTGATGCTGGCGCGCAAAATATTGACACGGACGCCGTAATCGGCAATCAAATGGTAGGTTACGGGCTCTTCAACAATATTTTCAGGAAAAATAAAAACAAGTTTCATTTGTTTCATTCTGTTTTCTCCTTTCCTATGGCAGCACCCGGAAGCGGCGCCTGTAATTGTGTCAGTAAAAAGTCGCCGTTCTGGATAAGCTGTTTGAGATGATGGGCCACCTTGCGGGCCAGGGCATAACTGGAAAAAGACCCGGTCGGCACATCCTGATCTTTAATGTGAATACTTCCGGATTTCAGTTCCTTATAAGTGACCTCACCCAGCTTCGCTTCCCCTTGACCGGTTGGATAGAATTCACTGTAATCAACCACCGGCGCTTTAAGCTGTTCGTCGGTAATTGAAACCGAACGCAACATGTCTTCATCCAGAATGGGAATGGGGACGCCCACGGCCACGCTCAGCGTTACGCCGTATCCGGTATAGGAAACCGCCCGAAGCCACTCGGTGGTCATCTGTCGCATATCCCCGATCAGGGCAATGGTTGCGGCCGGGGTTTGCGGGGTGCCGTTTTGAAGCCGCGGCGCATTGGGATTGTGCTGGGTACCGGGCCAGGCAACATAACCCTCTGCACCACATAAAAATACCCGGGTGCCAATACCGATGGTACGAAAATACGGATCATTGAACAGGGGTGACAGTTGACCGGCACTGCAGTAATAGGCATTCCCCAGTTTTGGTTTGAGTTTGCCCATATAGGTATATATGGGTTTGTCGGAAAGGTTTACGGCAACATTATAGTTCTGATAGCAGTTCCTCGGGTTGAACAAAAATGCATCGTTCATGTCATCCAACCCGACCATCTGTTCGCGGGTTTTCAGCGGATAACAATCGGTACCATAACCACCGCCCCTTAGCAGGACCTTTTTTCCGGCAACCAGATCTTCAATGACGTGAGCGCCGCCATACCGGAACTTACCGGGACGGCCGTTGCTGTTGCGAGGATCGCCGTCGGGAATTGCCGTTGCGCCTACGTAAATGTCAGCCGCCGCCAGACCGGCATACGCCGGTACACCGTTCAACGTGGCGAATCCGCCGCCGAGCTTTATCTTTTCTTTTGGCTGCTTTATGTTGAAAAAAGCGCCCGAGGAACACATGGGGCTAAAGGTTCCGGTGGTAACGACATCCACCTCACGAACAGCCTGTTTGATCCCTTTTTCTTGGACCACATCGATAATCTCTTCGGCGGTGAACACCACCACCTTCCCGGATCGGATTTTGGCATTGATTTCTTCTATGGTTTTGGCCATGGGTATACCTCCTTGTGTTTGATTTACAGCAATAATAGCAGAATAAGTATCGATGAAACGGCTCCTCTAAGGAGCTTGGACATTATCCATAGGCAGAGCCGGACATGCGTGGTGATAAAGTGCATATTTGATGTAAAGGGCGGTAAAAACATTCGATGGTTCCTTTTTAATCGTCGATAGTTTTGTTTTATTGGTTTTTAGGGCTGTAAATAAAAAAAGCCGCGGGTTTTTTAGCACCCACGGCTTTATCGATCGAAAATCCCAAATGATCAATCCATGGGCGCACCTCGGGTGGGCATCATGGACATTATGCTGTAACCGTTCGATATGGATGGATCATTCGTTGTCATGGCAATTAAATTTTGTTTATGATACATTGTAGTATATCAACAATGAATCGATGTCAAGTGGAAATTTTAAACAGTCATTATTTATTGTTCTATCGATATACAGTTGCCTCATGGTTTTATTTAATGCCCGACTCGCATTGCGGGAGTCAGAGACAGATGGCTGATGCCTTGGAGTTTCGTGTCTAAAATCACAAATTTCAAGCACCAAATCACAAATAAATTTCAAATTTCAATATTCAATGACCAAAACCTTCCGGAACGAGACATTGTTAGGATTTTCGAATTTCGGTCTTTGGAAATTTGCTTGCCGTTTTAAATAAATCGTAGATTTAATGCAAAGCATTATTCAACGATCAAAATCGAAATATCCTTAATTGCCTGAAGGACTTTCTGGGATACGCTTCCAAAGAGGAATTTTTTTAAGCCGGAATGGCCCCGTCGTCCCAAAACGATCAGGTCATAACCGGTGCGTGCTTCTTCTATAATCGTTAACGCGACGTCATACTTCATTACCTCGATTTTTGTTGAAATCGATTCTGCTTTAAAGCCGGCGTCCAAAAATACTTGTCTTCCGGCCTGCAGCGTCTCCTCCAAAAGCCGCCTTTTTTCATCTTGAATCATTCGGCAATAATCCGGATATTGTTT
>JAOUGB010000392.1 GCA_029857875.1 Desulfobacteraceae bacterium
CAGGAAAAAAACGATCCAGTAAAACGCATAACCCGTCCGCTTGCCGATAAGATCGGTGGCAACAAATTGCACCGATTTTCCATCATAGCGGACCGATGCCATCAACGACAGATAGTCATGCACG
This sequence comes from Desulfobacteraceae bacterium, assembly GCA_029857875.1. Classification (GTDB taxonomy): domain Bacteria; phylum Desulfobacterota; class Desulfobacteria; order Desulfobacterales; family UBA11574; genus UBA11574. Next base: position 125 of record JAOUGB010000392.1, read on the forward strand.
GCACCGATAAAGATATTGCCGAGCCAGACCCAGAGAAGCGCCGGCGCCCAACCCCAGCAAATCGCCAGTGCCGGCCCGATGATAGGGGCCGCACCGGCAATGGAGGCAAAGTGATGCCCTAAAAGAACCTCCCGCCTTGCCGGAATATAATCGACACCGTCATAAAGGCGATGAGACGGTGTCGATTGCTCGTTTGAGGCCTTCACCACATCCCGTTCAAGTTTCTTCCCGTATGTTAGATAAAGGATTAAATAAATCGAAAAGCCGACAATGATAATAAGAGTTGTCATCATTTCCTCCTTTCTGTTGTTTAAAATCAGAGAGCGTATCCTATTAAAAATTCTTTATGATTTCCCTGATCTTATCTTTTCATCCTCTGTATAGGCATTTTTTAATGCGCAACTTTATAAAATAGAACGGCAAAAGACATGCCAAGAATAAATGTTGCAGGTAAGATCAAATAATACCTTGATAAGTCATTATATTTTCCGCAGATCCATTAGCTTTTCACCGTGGATAAACAGAAATCGGTGTCGGAATTTTTTACACGATGTAAAATAGTTTAAAATTTAACGGAGGGGTGATCTATTAAAAGAGAATGAAAATTTTCAAGTATTCAACTGATTTTTTTCTTTTGATTTTCATACCATATCGCAAACAGTTTATCAAAATATTTCTCATCCTCTATCATCTCTTTGGTGATTTTATATGTCCCTCTAACACCCATGTAATTTAATGCGGATGCACCAAAAAGAAACTTTTTCAGCGTCTCGGATATCTGGAGGTTATTCTGTTGGGCATAGTGTTCAAAATAATTTTGAACATCTTCGTCCAGGATGAGTTCAATCCCATACTCTTTCTTAAAATTTTCAACAAAATCGACAAATGGAGATTTTTCCAGCAGTTTCAAAAGATAATCTTTGGGTTTTTCACACAGTTCCCGATTCACTTTTATCGTTGAAAAGTTGGAGCCCGGGAGGTCAAATTGAAAATCCGTCAAGATGTTTTCCCATATACTGACAAGGGCACGGGCGCCCGTTTTTCGATTTTCCGAGATTTCCGCCACATATTCAACGGCATTCGACGTAAAATCCAGATCGATATTGAACAGCTTAAATTCCATTTTGTATTGATTGAGGATCGAGTCTTTGGTGTCCTGCATAATACGAATCAAATCGTTTTTGGACAACAGATTGACAAAAGTTCTAATGGGGGATCTGCCGATCAATTCGGGGAGAAGCCCAAAATTAATAAAATCATCAACTTCCGCTTCCCTATAGAAGTTTTTCAACTGGCTTTTTTCGTTCTTTTTCTCGTCAGAAGCGAATCCTTTGATCTCGACACTACCGTCTTCCCGGACCCGGCCTTTATGCTGCAAACGTTTCTTTACAATGGACTCCAGATTGTCACCCGGCCTTTCAAAAGAGCCCCCTAATATAAACAAGATGTTCTCAGTGCTGATCATGCTGTCCTGTTTTTCGGCTCTTTCTCCCTTCTGTCGATCGATGACCTCCTGAATTTGCGAGGCGGCGGAATACGGATTGTTGATAGGAACGAGTTTTCTCTCGATAAGTTTTAAAACCGATCTTTGAAATCCTTCTCTTGAAATATCATGTCCGGCCAATGAACCGTCTTTTGCTTTTTTATCAATTTCATCAATACATATCAGGCCGCCATATCTGCTGATGAATCGTGACTGTTCTTCCCGATTATGTCCCGGCGCCAAATCAATCAATTCGCGAACCATGTCATCGGCACTTTTTCCCACATAACCGGCTTCCGTATAGTCCGTGGCATCAATGATGAGTGTCGGAACCTGCAAAAGATCTCCTAAAACCTCCACAGAATAGGTTTTGCCACTGCCTGACGGCCCTGCAGTGATCGTATTTTTCTTTCGGAATCTTTTTACCGTCTGATCTTCCGGATGTTCTCGAAGATATTTGATCATGGCGAAATGATAGGCTGCGGCAATGGCCAGCCGCTTTTTATATTCCTCCTGTCCAATGACATACTTGTCCAAATGTTTTTTGATTTCTTTGGGCGTATAGATTTTAGGTTCAACAGGTTCCGGCATCTTTTTTTGTGAAGAAAATCGATTTTCAAGAAAAGATTGAAATGCATCGCCGGCCCTTTCTTGCGCGTCAAGATATGCTTTGGCGGCTTCTTCCTCAGAGCAATTATAATTCGCCATGATTTGCGTTATGGCTTCTTTTGGAATCGATATCTTCATAAGCCTTTTCCGTGACTCCATGAACAAATGAGGAGCAGAGAGCGATCGATAAATTGCAGCATGCCGTAATTTGAAACGCTCAGGTTAGGTTACGATCCAGACCGCCATTTCCCTCGCCATTTGAATGATCTTGTTACTCACCCGGCCCATGTAAAACTCTTCCACATTCGAAAGACCTCTTCGTCCGACGACAATAGTTCCATACCCCCCATTTAAAGCTTCTACGACAATCGCATTCGCTCGGCTGGGTGCTTTGGTAACGACTTTGGTATTGATTTGATTACGATTAAAGCCGGCTTTCTCCAAATGAGTGGTAGCCTCTTTAAAAATAGACGCCATGATTTTTTCAGCCTTATGCAATTTTTTTCTATCGATATCTCTAATCACATGAAATAGGGTGACTTCCCAGTTCGAGCTGTCCACCACGGCGCCAACGTAATCTATGGCTCTCTTTGCTCTTTCCGAAGCATCTATTGCCACAAGTATTTTGCCGATTTGTGGTGTGCCGCCCACAACACAGACGGGAGTATGAGTCAGGCGCCCGATAAGTTTGTTGGCAATGCTTCCCCATAAAAAATCTTTCAGCATACTCGTTCCCCAGCGGCCCAAAACCACTCCGTCATAATTGTTTTGTGACTCGTGGACGATGTCTCTTGCAATGCCCGCTTTCCTTCCCTGGATTTTAATACGAACATCATTTTCCCGAACGTTTTGATCCAGAAACAACTGACGGGCTTTTTCCATGAATGTTTGAATTTCCTTTTTTTGTTGTACCTCCCAGGACCGTATGCTGACTTCTTCATTCCGGTATTCAGGCTCCTTCTCGATATCCCAGAAGCTTTCTGGAAACTTTGCCAACACATGAAAAAGAACGACTTCCGTACGTTCTGGTGGAAACAACCGGCTGGCATAGCGCACCGCCTCAAAAGCCTGATTCGAACCATCCACCGCCAATAAAAATTTTCTTTTGGATTTTGCCACGATATGCTCCTTTTTTGACCGCCTTAACCCGGACATTTCATGTGTACGATACGTTCATTTGCCCCGATAGCGCGATTTCCGCTTCGCTCCAACAAGGCATTCAAGGGCGCAGCCGTAGTAGACTACTGCTTTACGTCATAAACGATGACCGCAAAAGACATGCCAAAAATGATTGCTGGAGCATAGATGAATTAACATCTTGATAAGTTAATATATTTTCTGATTATTTTACAAAAT
>JAOUGB010000393.1 GCA_029857875.1 Desulfobacteraceae bacterium
TTACCGAGAGAAAAGACGCAGCGGAAAAGATTATCCAGCACAACAAGGAAGTATCGGAAGCCAACAAACGCTTCGAGGTGCTGGTGGCAAACACAACCGAAAGGGAGAAACGGATGCTTGAACTTAAACAGGAAGTCAATGACCTGCTTGTGTCCGCTGGAAAAGGGATAAAATACGGCGCGCCCAAGAAGGTGGAAGAGCTGCTCAACTAAAACCAATGGCTTAAAAAAACAGACAATGGTTTAGTCCTTTGAAACAAATGAATTTAAGGAGGCTTCAGGCATAAACGATTGTCGATTGAAGATTATCGTAGATCCCGATTTATCGGGGAATATTTAATGCCTAATCGAAAACCCTTTTGTTCTATTTACTATTTACTATTTACTGTTTCCTATTTGGTTCAAGTTCTTTCATCAAAAATTTAATTATACCTGAAGTGGCAATGTTTTCAAAAAGCTGACAGGTTATAAAACAGGAGGTATAAAACATGTCCTTAACCCTTTACTGGATGCATTGCGGTGGATGCGGCGGAGATACTCACGCCTTGATCAATGCCCAGTCTCCTGATTTTCATGAGCTTTTTGATTCACTTGACATTCAACTTCTTTGGCAACCTTCGTTATCAAATATCACTGCAAAAGAACATCATGATCTTGTTGATAAGATGCTTTCCGGCGAGCAACAGTTAGACATTCTTTGTGTTGAAGGTGCTGTTGTACGAGGCCCCTCAGGAACGGGTATGTTTGAAGCCGTAGAGGGCAGGCCTAAAAAAAATATTTTGGCCGGTCTTTGTGCCAAAGCAAAATTTGTGGTGGCTGTGGGGACCTGTGCCAGTTTCGGTGGAATCAGTGCAGAATGTGAAATTGAAGCCAGCGGTTTGCAGTTTCTCAAACGCAGCAAAGGCGGTTTTCTGGGTGAATCCTTTAGATCCCAAAGCGGTATGCCCGTCATTAACTTACCTGGTTGCCCCTGTCATTCATCGATAGTGACAGGGGTATTAACTGCATTGGTCCATGCCAAACCGTTAGCCCTTAACCCATACAATTCTCCACTTGAATGGTATGGCCTTCTGGTTCATCAGGGTTGTACGCGGAATGAATACCATGAATACCGGGTTGAAGACAGCATTTTTGGTGAAAAAGGGTGTATGTTTTTCCATCTGGGTTGTCGCGGTCCGCTCGCCTTTGGTTCATGCAACAAAATCCTGTGGAATGGACGAAGTTCTAAAACCCGTGTCGGCGTACCGTGTTTTGGATGTACGCTTCCGGATTTCCCACAATCTTCGCCCTTTTATGAAACACCCAATATTGAAGGCATTCCTGATGAACTCCCTGACGGCGTGGATCGAGCTCACTATATGGCTTACAAGGCTATGGCGGCTGCCGCAGCTCCTGAAAGATTGAAAAAGCGAAAAACAGAGGTGTAAAATTTGAATAATCCAAGAACGAAAATAATAAATGCTCCGTTGAATCGAGTTGAGGGAGACCTCGAAATTCGCGTACGTCTGGAGGACGACAGGGTATCCGAAGCATGGAGTGTCGGGGTGATGTTCCGCGGCATTGAAAACATGCTAAAAAATCGTGGGCCCCTTGATGGATTGGTCATCACGCCACGTATTTGCGGCATTTGCAGTACGGCTCATTTAACCGCTGCCGCCAAGGCATTGGATGCCATTTCAGGGGCCAAAGTGCCGGCCAATGCCATTATTGTTCGCAATCTGGCGCTCATGGCGGAACATCTTCAAAGTGATATGCGTCACGGATTCCTGATGTACACGGCAGACTTCGTGAATTCAGCGTACAAAAAGCGATCTCTTTATGATGAAGCGGTAAAACGCTATGAGCCGTTCAAAGGAACAACGGTTATTGATGTCATTAAGCACACGAAAGAGATACTGGAAACGGTTGCAATTTTTGGAGGACAATGGCCTCATTCGTCATATATGGTGCCCGGTGGTATCGCTTCGAACCCCAAAATGAATGATATTATGCAATGCAAATACCTGATCGACAAATTTGCATCCTGGTATGAAAAAAGGATTCTCGGATGTTCTCTTCAAAGATGGTTGAACGTTCAAAACTGTGCGGATCTGGACGCATGGCTGGATGAAAGCGAATCTCATCATAACAGCGAACTCGGATTTTATATCCGATATGCCCGTGATATCGGGCTTGATAACATCGGGCAAGGCCACGCCAATTTTATTAGCTTCGGTCAGCTGGATCTTCCTGAAAATTCAAAAGTCACGGGTCGGAGCCAAAACTCACATTTTCTAATTCCGGCAGGTTTTGCTCGAAATACAGAAATTGAACCGTTTGATCAGAATAAAATCTTCGAACATGTCGCATTTTCCTGGTATGCAGACGATAACGGCGGCAAACACCCTTTTTCAGGTAAAACAAATCCTTACGCTACAGGCGAAGAAAGCGAAAAATATTCCTGGACTAAAGCGCCGCGATATGATGGAGCGCCGGCTGAAACCGGGCCGTTGGCAGAAATGATCATATCTCAACATCCGCTTTTCACAGATCTGGTCAATACAATGGGCTCCAGTGCTTTTGTCCGTGAGCTTGCCCGTCTGACTCGGCCTGCAGAACTCATTCCTGCAATGAAACAATGGATCATGGAATTGGAGCCTAAAGAAAAATTTTATTCGCATTCTCCGAACATCACCGATGGTGAGGGATTTGGATTGACCCAGGCCTCGCGTGGTGCTCTTGGCCATTGGGTCAGCATCTCGGACAAAAAGATTGTCCACTATCAGATTATTACACCTACAGCTTGGAACGGGTCTCCTCGAGATGCCGATAGCATCAGAGGACCTTGGGAGGAAGCACTTATTCACACACCGGTGAAAGATTCGGAAAATCCCGTAGAAATCGGACATGTGATACGGTCCTTTGACCCCTGCCTGGTATGTGCGGTGCATGCAATCCAGGGGAAGAAAGAAAACATATGGAAAATTTAGCAATATCCTGGTGTGAAACTTGAGTAATGATGCAAAAAAACGAATTATATGCGTCGGCAACCGTTACAGGCCCGAGGATTCGGCCGGGCCTATGGTTTATGACCAGCTTGTGAGCGACAGGCTTCCAAGAGATGTAGAAGTGATTGACGGTGGATTGGCCGGGCTAAATCTGCTCCGCTTCATGCATGGTGCAGATCGCGTGGTTTTTATAGATGCCGTGAATGGTTTCAGGCCCTCCGGCGGTGTGATCGTTCTCGGTGCAGAAGATGCATCGCGACATGCAGATACGATCTTCGGCCACAGCGCGGGGATAGCCTATTGTTTACGGGTATTGCCCGAAGTACATGACGGCAAATTGCCTGAAATTTTCGTTGTGGGAATCGAAGGCACCACAGACCCTGAAAAAATTTTAAAAGCTGCCAAAATGAGTCTTAAAATTGCAACCCGGGGCTATTCCTTGAACTGATTAAATAAATATCCTGGCCCAAAGGGTCAGGCTTTGGGTTACCCTGGAAGGAGCTGCTTTACTTAAAGCTGTATAAGTTAAAAGTGCCTAAAGTGATCTAAAGTGCCTATTACAAGTGCCTAAAGTTT
>JAOUGB010000394.1 GCA_029857875.1 Desulfobacteraceae bacterium
TTGCAACGGTCGCCACTGAGAGGGTGTTTGATGCCGGCATACTGATTATTCTCTTTGCGGTGCTTTTTACCACAATTCAGATAGATCCAAATCTTGATATTGTTTTTGGCAAGTACCATCTCAATAGAATGACACTGGTGGCTGTCGGTCAAGGAACATTCAAACTGCTTTTGCTGCTTATTGCCGGAATAGCCCTGGTGGCTTTCAACAAAACCCGGAAGGTGGTAAACGATCTCATCACACGGATGCCGGGGATGTTTTTTTTTGCCGGACCTGATCTTAAAAGGAAGATACAAAAAAAAATTTGCGAGCCGTTGGTGAGTGTCGTCGAAAATTTTGCCACTGGCTTTACACTGGTCAAATACCCTATGAAAATGTGTGCCTGTTTCAGTCTATCTGTTGTTATTTGGGGTCTTGCAGCTTTTTCATATTATTTGGTGTCATTGGGCTGCCCGGGAATCGAATTGTCGTTTATTGAAATTACAGCGATCATGGTCATCATCTGTTTCTTTATCGCACTTCCTTCTGTTCCCGGCTACTGGGGGATTTGGGAGGCAGGGGGTGTCTTTGCCCTGTTACTTTTTGGGGTTTCATCCAAGGACGCCGCCGGTTTTACTTTGGCGAATCATGCCATTCAAATTTTCCCTGTTATATTTGTGGGGCTTATTTCCGCAATGGTAACCAGTGTAAATATATTACAGGTTTCATATGAAGAAAGGACAAGTGCTATCCTTAACCCGGACGATTCAAAATCAAATAAGGGTTAATATTATTATATAGATGAAAGAGGTTACCCCATGGCTATACTGGAAATCGTAACATATCCGGACAAATTCCTCAGCCAGCCGACCCAACCGGTTGAAAACATCGATGGCAAAATCCAGGACCTGATTGAAAACATGGCTGAAACGATGTACATGGAGCCTGGCATTGGTTTGGCCGCAATACAGGTGGGGATTAACAAAAGTCTTCTTGTTTACGATGTTTCAGCCAAGGACGAAAAACGATCTTTACATGTGTTGATCAACCCCAGAATTATATCGAGTGAAGGGAGTATCTTATCAGAGGGCGAAGGGTGTCTGAGTGTCCCTGATTTCAGGGCCGACGTTAAACGATCAGCCGCTATTCTCGTTGAGGGCGTTGACAGAAACGAGAAACCTTTGCGGATAGAAGCAGAAGGATTCCTTGCTGTGGTCCTTCAGCACGAAATCGACCATTTAAACGGTATTTTGTTTATAGACCGCATCAGCTCTTTGAAAAGGGGGATGTATAAAAGAAAAATACAAAAGAACTTAAGAAAAAAATGAAAAAAAAGGCCGGAATCATATTCATGGGTACACCTCAATTTGCGGTGCCTGCTTTAAAGGCCCTTCATGAAAATGATCAAGATATAACTTTGGTCGTTACTCAGCCTGACCGGCCGAAAGGTCGGGGGCGCAAACTCACTCCTTCCCCGGTTAAAGAAACGGCCATGAATCTGGGGTACTCAGTTATTCAGCCATCTTCGGTCCGAACAGCCGAATTCTCGAACTGCATCGAAAAACACACCCCTGACTTTATTGTGGTGGTTGCCTTTGGCCATATTATCCCAAAAAACATACTGACAATACCCAAAATTGCCACCATTAATATTCACGCATCACTCCTTCCAAAATATCGCGGACCTGCACCGATCCAGTGGGCAATCATCAATGAAGAAAAAGAGACCGGCGTCACGACGATGTTAATGGACGAAGGCATGGATACCGGCGATATCCTCCTTTCTTCTGAACTTGAAATAGCGCCCGATGACACTTCGGGCACCCTTCATGACCGTCTGGCTGATCTTGGCGCAGACCTTCTCATTCAAACCCTGAATGCTTTTGAAACCGGCGACATCAATCCAATTTCTCAGGATCATTCCCAGGCCACTTATGCACCCATGCTTAAAAAAAATGATGGTCGTATGAATTGGAAGCTGCCCGCCGAATCCCTTGAAGCCTTCATTCGAGGGATGACGCCATGGCCCGGCGCTTTTACCTTTCATGAAAAAAAACGCCTTAAAATTTTCAAGGCCAAGACCATTGTTGTGGATACCGAAGCTTCTCCCGGCACAGTAATAAAAGGCTTCCCCGATGAACTGTGGATCTCAACCGGAAAAGGTGTTCTGTCTATTATGGAAATTCAGGGTGAGTCTGGAAAGCGTCTTTTAATTAAGGATTTCCTTCGGGGATATAAATTACCCCCAGGAACTCATTTACACTGATATGAATATCCAAAGAATTGATGGTAAATAACCCACGCAAAACGTCGCTGCACATCCTGAACACCCTGGATCAAGGGAACAAAACTTTAGACAACATATTGGATGAGGTTCTCTCTCAACACACTTTTTTTTTGAAGAAAGATCGTGCATTGCTTCAAGCCATTGTATATGGCGTTCTTCGGTGGCGGGCAAAACTCGATTGGGTCATCGATTATTTCTCTAAAACCCGTTTGAGCCAAATCGATCCCAAAGTGATGAATATTTTGCGGATCGCACTGTTTCAGATCATTTATTTGGACAGGATACCTGTGTCTGCCGCAGTAAATACTTCGGTTGAAATGGCGAAATCTTTAGCCGCACCATACGTTGTTCGTTTCGTAAACGGGCTTTTGCGAAATGCCGCAAGAAGATATCAACAGGTCTCCTTTCCGGATGCAAACAAAGACCCGGTATCCGCATTGGCGGTGAACAAGTCATTTCCAAAATGGCTGCTTGAAAGATGGCTGAATCGGTTTGGCTTGGAAGAGACCGTTCTGCTTTGTGATGCAATCAACACCATCCCGCCCCTAACCGTTCGCTGCAACACGCTGAAGACCCGCCGTGAAACGTTGTTAAAACGCCTTGAAAAAGATGTGGAAAAGGTTGAGTATACAGGCTATGCACCGGATGGTGCCTTTTTCTTTAATCCAAAAAAATCTATCCCGAAAATGAAAGCGTTTGAAGACGGACTGTTCCAGGTTCAGGATGAAGCCGCACAACTGGTTACATTTCTATTAAACCCGAAGCCGGGCGAAACGGTTTTAGATGCATGTGCCGGTCTTGGCGGAAAAACAGGGCATATCTCCCAGATGATGAACAACCGTGGAAAACTGATTGCCATGGATAACAGTTCGAAAAAACTGCATCGCCTTCAATCTGAAATGGTCCGACTCGGAATCTCAATGGTCACAACTCACACTCATGATCTGAATGATCCTGCTGGCGGTAAATCCATTAAAAAATTTGATCGGATCTTATTGGATGCACCGTGCTCCGGCCTTGGTGTTTTAAGAAGAAATCCGGATGCAAAATGGAGCACATTGGAACAGGACCTGATTCGCCACGCAAAAAGGCAGGCGATATTCCTGGATAACCTGGCGCATCAAGTCAAACCTGAAGGTCTCCTGGTTTATTGTGTCTGCAGTGCGGAACCCGAAGAAAATGAATCCGTGATAAAAGGTTTTTTGAATAAGCATAAAGATTTTGCTATAGAAAAAAATCCGGACGCTTTACCTTATGAAGCACGTTCTCTTTTAACCGGCGACGGATATTT
>JAOUGB010000395.1 GCA_029857875.1 Desulfobacteraceae bacterium
AATACCATTGGCATTGTCATGCGATGGGTGGAATCTTACAGCCTTGGTATTGGTCACGCCCCACTCTCAAACCTCTATGAGTCCCTGATCTTTTTTTCGTGGACCATTGCCGTTGTTTATCTGGTTATTGAGAAAAAATATGAAAACCGCATAATCGGTGCATTTACGACGCCACTTGCTTTTTTGGCAATGGCGTATGCCTCGATGTCCCCAAATATCAGTGATCGAATACAGCCGCTGCTTCCGGCATTGAAAAGCAACTGGCTGATTGCCCATGTTATGGCGTGCTTTATCGGGTACGCTGCCTTTGCCATTGCTTTTGGCATGAGCTTAATGTATCTTTTCAAACAAAGGGATACCGAGGGCAAAAGCAATTTACTCGCACACTTCCCGAATGCCAAAATTTTGGAAGAACTGAACCATCAAATGATAATGTTCGGGTTTCTATTTTTGACAACCGGCATCATAACCGGAGCGGTCTGGGCCAATTCAGCCTGGGGCCGTTACTGGGGCTGGGATCCCAAAGAAACCTGGTCCCTGATTACTTGGTTCATTTATGCGACATTGCTGCATGCCCGGATGATGAGAGGCTGGGGTGGCAAACGCATTGCATATCTTTCCATCATCGGATTTGTTGCCGTACTCTTTACATATTTCGGAGTAAATTATCTTCCTGGCTTGCATAGCTATGGCGCATCATGATGGATGATGGTTATCGGTATCAAACAATCTTAAAGAGGAGAGTTTAAAATTGTGACAGTTTTATGACAAATCCCTTTTTCACTTATAGAGGCGGTCAATCCATTTAACAGGTTGACCGCTTTTCTTTTGTGCTCTTGTGTAAGATATGCATATCGCAAATTCATAGTCATGGTTTTATGGTCCAAATGCTCTTGAACAGAGGTTTATTTTTTGCAACTACAATTTGAATTATCATCGATACAAAGGTAGGAAAACTTTAGAGGTTTATTTAATACTGAATGGATATTAAATAGTTAACTATAATGTGGTGTTGCATATGTGAAGCGGATTTACAGAAAGGAAATTTGATGCGTAACCTAGCTTTTTTAAATTTGAATTCCCCGCAGATTGTCCAAACGCAGTGGAGATCCAGACCCACGGGGCAGAGCAGGCTGAATTCAAATAAAAGATTAGATCCCTCAGGGTTACCCGCCTCCGGAGGGTTCACCTGAAGGAGTTTCATTAATCCGCAGGCGGATAAAATCATTACACGATTTTATTTTTACTGCTTTCTTAAAAAGGAATCCAGTGCTTCAATGATTACGCTGGCAATTGTTGTGTTGTTCCTTGAAGCATAGGATTCAACTCTTTCCGCAAGCATACAGGGGATTTTAATGTTGAATTCTTTGGTTATATCATTACATTGATCTTTGAAATTTTCGCTGTCCATTGATTTTCCTTAAGAAATAGAATTGAGAATATCATATGTGTTCAAGGGGCAGTCATTTCCTCTTGACTTCGGTTTCTCCCCCACTGCTAAATCAGTAAAAATACGAAGCGACTCCACCAATAACGTTACGGGGAAACAACTGCCCTTTGAATAGTTCCAGAATATCAGATCATCACAGTCAAAACATATCATAAAAAAGTTCCAAAATAAACCAAACTTCAGGGGTAAATATAGACATATTTTTTTAAAGCAGCAGAGGTTACGGGTGTGAATCCGTGGGTGAATGCGGATCTTAAAACGTGTAAAAACTGTTTTCAAAACCTCTCGCTCGTCGGTTTGACCATTTTGGAAAGTTCTAAGCTCACCACACTAAGCTTATATTCCTTGTAACCTCAACATAAAATGTCAACGAGGTGCGTAACTGTGTAGAATTCGTAATAATTATTATGAAATATTTTTCACAATATTTTGTAACCCCTCTATCTTAAATTCCATAACTGCTTGAAATGATTATAAGTGAAAAGATAATTTAAGTTTTTGCACGATTTTTGCAAAAGATAAACCCAAGAACACAAATTCGGCATTGGCGATCCTTTAATATGAAGGAATCATTTTTTAAAAACATTAAAGTGGTGAGCAATTATGTTTAAAATTTTACTGATCATATCGGTAATAGTGGCTATATTTTGCCTGTGTGTTGTAATAGGGTGTTTATTTGCTGCAGCTAAAGAAAATAGCTTGCCAGATATTGATGATGTTGAGCTCGTTGAACTGTTTACATCGAAGATACAAAAAGCATAGTTTTTACCATTCGATTTGAAAAGCGTTCTTAATTTTTGAGATAGGTTCTAAGAAAAAATCGTTCCTATCCGTTAGTTCTCCTCAACAATCGTGATCTTCATTCCAGGTCTAAGTCGAACATACTTCCCATCTTGGGTCATCATTCCGATTTCATGGTGACCGCAGCAGTCGCATGTGCGTGCGGTTACGATCCCTTCCATCGATTCCTTGTGGTTGTCTTTATTGTCCATTAATTGTTAATCCTTTCTCCACAAAATTCCTGTTGAGGTTTTTCCGAATACAACATTTCAAAATTGTTGTTGTTCGTTTCTTTTACACTGAGGAGCGGATTGATAAGAAGTTCTTTTTCCTGGTTGGTTACTACCGGAAATCCATAGTGTTTATTCAGATATTTGAATTCTTTTCCTGTGTTGTATTTTTCTTTCAAAAAACTTAAATGGGAACTTAATCTATTATTAATTAACTCATTGGAATAAAATATAATAGTATCCAGCATCAATCGTATTGAATCACGTAAATTTTTGTCCAGTTCAAAACCGATACTGTTTCTACCGGCAGTCATTGCAGCATACATCGTGGTGCCGATCCCAAGAAACGGATCTAAAACCGTATCACCTTTGACGGAAAACATATTGATCAGTCGATAGGGCACCTCAAAAGGGTAAGCAGCGCTCCTGTTTCTGACCTTATTATCAAAGAGGTTTTGAGAAGCGCCTTTCACATCCAACCAGATATCTGAAAACCAAACGTTTCTTTCTTCCCAAAAAAATGCGCTTTCGCGTCGAATCTGTTTACCTTCAGGACTTTTGAATTCTCTTTTTTTACCTTTTCTAACAATAAGAATATACTCGTGTTCCAGCGTAACATATGCACCGGGAGGCAGCATGCCGGATCCCATGAACTTGTTTGGGGCATTGGTCTGTTTTCTCCACAAAATAGCGGGCAAAGCATTAAAGCCCAGTTTGAGAAGGTACGACATTATCCTTGTGTGATTCTGATAAAGAGAAAAATTGTCGTCAAGGGTTCGGGTGGCATCACCGATGTTGATGCAGGCGATTCCGCCGTTCTTCAAAACCCGGTAAGCTTCATTCCACACGGCATCGAGAATCCTGTGCATGAGTTCGAAAGCGTCGGGTCCTTTCCGGCTTTTCAACGCTTTGCCGATAGCAGGATTTTGGCTGATGAACATTTCATCCCACATTTTGATCATCGGATAGGGCGGCGATGTGACCACCAGTGCAATACTTTCTGAAGGAATTGTGTTCATATGGTTTGAATTGTCAAATATAATTTGATGGCTTGTTTTCATTTGGTGTCTTTGCTAATACCCTAAATG
>JAOUGB010000397.1 GCA_029857875.1 Desulfobacteraceae bacterium
CCTTGATGAAATCATTGAAATCTCAAAAACCGAAGAACCATTGGGAACCCTTGCCGAGATCGAGGAACACAAAAAAAACAGAAAAATCATCATCTCCATCGAGTAGATGACATCCTTTGACAATCCGGAAGCAGGTTAGGTAATCCATGGAACATTCAGAAGAGAAAAAATCAGAAATTGAAAAAGTCCGAGATGTTCTGTTCAATTTCGCCATTGACCGGGAAGATATCAAATGGCTGATGGAACGGCTCCCAAAAGAGGCAAACATCAAGCGCAGCGCGGTTGAATACGAACTTCAGATATTAAAGATTATCAGTGTAGGGTGGAGTATATCGTATTATCTGGAAAACAATCCCCATAAGAACCCGCTTTTAGAGCTTTTCTGGATGGCGATTTATGAATTTTCACAGCATCTGTCAACAACAACCGAACTCATGATCGGTCAAGATATCGATTATTTTCAAATTTTACAGGAACGGCTCGACATGTATGTGGATGCCATGGCCCAAAAACCAGAGGCACCGGAACCTTCCACCGTCATCGGCCCGGAATTTGCCAGGACTTGCGGGAATGCAGATGATATCTTCACATTTATGACCGGCTCAAAAATGTTCCTTTCAACCACCGGCCAAGTTAAGGAATATCTTGAAACGATCAAACTGAGATAACCCGGATGCTTTCGAGACATGAACGATCTGGCGTATGGAACCATGCTCAAGACGAACTTGAAGCTCTTTTAAGAAGAACGCAACCGAGTTAATTACACATAGGAGAAAATAAAGTGAAAATAGCAATCGTAGGAATCGGCGGTGTGGGTGGATACTATGGCGGATTGTTGGCAAAACGGTATTCAGACGATGAGGATGTCAAGATCGTATTCATCGCCCGGGGAGATCATCTCAAACAAATAAAGAAAAATGGATTGAACCTTATCACAGAGAAAGGGACATTTACCGTCAGGCCCGATTTGTCCACCGACACACCATCCGGCTGCGGAATATTTGATTGTGTCATTTTTTGTGTGAAAACCTATGGCCTCGAAGAAAGCGCCAAACTACTTTCACCTTCCATCGATGAGAATACCGTCGTTATCTCTTTGCTCAACGGCGTGGACAATGCCGACCGGCTGAGTGCTGCCCTTAATAAAGGAAAAATATTTAACGGATGTGTATACATCGGCGCGCATATCGTCCGCCCCGGTGTGGTTCAACAGGCAGGTTCGCTGAACAAACTGTTCTTTGGAAATGAATCCAATGATAAAATAGAAGCAAACAATATAGAAAATATTTTAAAAGAAGCAAATATAGATGCCCAATACAGAACAGATATTGAAAATATTGTATGGGAAAAGTACGTTCTCATCTCTGCATTTGCTACTGCAACCACTTTTCTGAATAAGACAATGCGTGGCGTTATCGATAGTAAAAAAGGAAAAGAGTTGTTGGATGATCTTCTTACAGAAGTATTTCGTGTCTCCGAAGCAAAGCGGATTGAACTTCCGAAAAATATCAGAAAAGAAATCATCGCGAAAGTCAGTACCTTTCCCCCTGAAATCAAAACCTCAATGCAGATGGATTTCGAAAAAGGAAACCAGACGGAACTGGAGACTTTCACCGGTTACATCGTCCGTGAAGCCGGGAAGCATGGTTTATCTGCGCCCACCTATGAAAGAATTTATGCTGCTTTAACAAAACAATTACACAGATAGCGAAATTCGAACAACAGGTTTTTATGCGGCTACGTCAAAATACCGGTTTTGACCCAGCCAAATATGATCTATTTTGGCCGACGCTTCAATCACCGATCAAAGGGCGCTCTTTATCCACTTTAAAAAAAACCAGAAACATTGATTCTTCGCTATTTTCACTTGATGGATAATTTCTTCGACTAAGGCGTTTAATGAGTTCAGCGTCTTCTTCCTCTCTGACTTTTGTCAAATACAGACGTTTTCCCTTGTATCCCGGACCTTCTTCTTTAAAGAGAAACGTTGCATGGGGATTGGCCTGGGTGTTGGCGTGGGTAGTTCGATCTCGCATGATAAATGCCAGTAATCCATCTTCCATGATGTGAGGTCTTGCGTAAACCGCCGCATCGACTCGACCGTCTGTGTCGGCAGTGGCAATCACGCCAAGACCCTTTGTATTTTCAAAATATTTCTTTAAATCCATATTTATCTCCTTTTCAGCCCGTATGTTTTACTAAGCGCAAGGGCTTTTATGCTTATTTTTTCCATATTTCAAATATAAGCGTGAAAACCCAATGGTCAATACGATAATAAATATCAACTCATAACAGGTAAAACCTACCATCAATGGAAAAAGCAGGACCAATTTTATCATAAATATCGGCGTTGAAAATCAAATATCATGTTACCATTTTTTTCGGGTTGATGTAAAAATAAAATAACTACTCAAGTTTATTAGATTTAATTATTTGTTATTATTAAATATTCAATTAAATAACATAACATATTTTTGACAGTACAATTGACACCAGAATCTGTTTCTGACATATTTTTAATTAGTTCAGAGGTCTGGGTGTTTTGATTTGTCGAATCGCTCCATGGGTAATGCTTTTTTTCAGAGGTCTATAGGAGGAAGTCATGAAAATACTTGGAATAGCCGGAAGCACGCGCAAGGAAAAACAATCCGGTGTGTATACGCTGGTTCAAACCGTACTTGAAAATACCGGATGTGAATATGAATTGATTTCTTTAAAGGGGAAAAAAATATCCGGATGCATTGCGTGTCTGGGATGCGTAAAAGACAATATATGTAAAGTAGAAGACGATTTGACAGAACTGCGTGTCAAAGTGGTTGAAGCGGATGCCTATGTGATAGGCGCCCCCAATTACTATTCGACCCTGAACGCCATCACCCATGCATTTTTGGAACGATGGTTTCAATTTCGGCACCAGGAAGGCGATACCCTCTGGGGCAAATTGGGGGTTGCCGTGGGTGTCGGCGGTACCTCTGGTCAGTTTCCGGCGGATGAGATCGAAAAGTTTTTCGCGTATAACTTTATCGAAACCGTGGCCAAGGTCACCGGCCAGGGGGCTGCGTCCTGTTTCTCTTGCGGCTATGGCGAAACCTGCAAGGTGGGTGTGCCACATATGCTGTACGGAGAAGGCGTAAAAATCACCGAGGAAATGATTCCCAACGTAAACGAACAACCTGAAGTGATGAAGGCTGCGGTCGATTCAGGGAAACTTCTGGGACAACGGCTGGGTAAAGAACATGATCGGATACAGGTTACCCAAAAAATGCAGCAGAAGTTTATGGAAATGCTTGAAGGATCAGCTTAAACAAAGTTTTGATTGACTGGTGTTTCCGTTATAATTATTTTTTTTCTCAAGTTTCGCTCCCAAATTTTTATGTAAACTCATAACATGGTCGTGTTTTTACCCGATGTTAGCAGTTAAAGATCATCGCCATGTGTTTTCAAAAAAGGCGATATTTTTTTTGCCAGCATTTCATATTTCGCTTTTACTATATCAAACCCATTTTTTTCTTTGATTTTTTTTAGATATAGATACGGTAGATA
>JAOUGB010000396.1 GCA_029857875.1 Desulfobacteraceae bacterium
TACCGCCGTATCCTTCGCCAGTCAAGGGCAGAACAAACCGCCCAAATGGCTCAGAAAGGGGTCCGAGCCGGAGCGTCCATCCTTCTCATCGGAGGTCTGGGGAGTATGGGACGATATTTTCATCAATGGTTTACGCACGCCGGGTATCAGGTACGTGTCCTGGACCATAAGGATTGGCCAGATGCAGATCGACTCTGCCAGGGTATCGAACTGGCAATTATCAGTGTCCCCATCGAGGTAACCGTCTCAGTAGCCAAAAGAATCGGCCCTTATCTGCCCGCAGATTGTGTTTTAGCAGATATCACCAGCGTAAAAGAAATTCCTTTAAATGCCATGCTCAAGGCGCATCAGGGTCCGGTAATCGGATTACATCCACTCTTTGGCCCTACCACTTCAACCATGGACAAACAGATTGTCGTGGTTACTCCAGGCAGGGATATCGTTGGTTGTCAATGGCTGATCGACCAGTTCAGTGCCTGGGGAAGCATTATACTGCAAGTCGATGCCAATGAACATGATAAGATCATGTCCATTGTTCAAACGGTGCGACATTTTGCCACTTTTGCTTTTGGTCAATTTCTCCGTCGCAAACAGATCGATTTGCCACGGACATTGGAGTTTTCCAGCCCCATATATCGCCTTGAACTCGGGATGGTGGGTCGACTCTTTGCTCAGGATCCATCCCTTTATTCAGAAATTATATTCGCATCACCTGAACGGTGTACTCTTTTAAGAGAATACCTTGATTCTTTGACAAATAATCTCGATATGGTAGAAAAGGGTGACAAAGCAGCATTTCTTGCTGAATTTAATAAAATCGCAGAATGGTTCGGACCGTTTAGTGAGCAGGCAATGCGGGAGAGTACGTATCTCATTGACAAACTGATCGAACGCTTTTAAAAACAAAGGAATTTTTGAAACGTCAAATTATGATTTTTCGATCTACCCGCTGTCTTGGATTGGGCAGTCTTCGCTTGACATAAACCATGCTCTTTTGTAATCTTCGTTTGAAAAAATAAAAACCTTTGTTTCAAACCTCCAAATTCAATCAACCGAAAAGGCCACGATTTCTGGAAATTGGATAGACAGTTAATGCCTAAGAATCAAAGCCAAAAAAGAATCGGACAAGTGTCCGACACAACACCTCTTTATAACAGTAGAATCACTAAGACATATCTAGAATATATCAAGAACAGTTATCCTGATCTGGATATTGATTCTATTTTAGAATATGCGGGTATGACCAAATACGAAGTTGAAGACCAAGCTCACTGGTTCAGCCAGAATCAGGTTGATCGCTTTAATAAAATCCTAATTTCAAAAACAGGCAATCCAAATATTGCCAGGGAAGTAGGGCGTTTTACAACCTCACATAAAGGAATGGGGTCTGTAAAACAATATACATTGGGGTTAATGAGTCTGACGACTGTTTACCTCCTCATGGAGAAAGTTTACCCTATTTTAAGCCGCGCAGTTGATGTCAAAACAAAAAAACTGGGACCCAACAAAGTTGAAATTGTCTCTGCTCCTAAACCAGGTGTAAATGAAAAACCATATCAATGTGAGAACCGCATTGGTGGCTTTGAATCATTATCAAAGTTATTTACTGATAGAATGGCCAATGTTGCCCATCCTTTGTGCTTTCATAAAGGAGATAATGCCTGTCATTACATTATTACATGGGAAAAAACCACTTCTCTTATATGGAAGCGAATTCGAAATTTTTCTCTACTAATCAGTATCGCTATCTCCTTGAGCTTTTTCTTTTCTTTGCCCCCCATGACCTGGGGAATTCTTGTAATTCTATGTACACTTGTTACCTTGGGTCTGGCATTTCTTTCCGAGTATCTTGAAAAAAAGGGGTTGGCCAAAACCGTCGAAACTCAGGGTGATGCGGCCAAAGATCTTATAGATGAAATAAATATTCGCCACAACAATGCGTTGCTTGTTCAGGAAATGGGTAGAGCCACTTCTTCGATTTTAGATATTGATAAACTCATCAATGCTGTAGTCCATATTATGGAAACTCACATTGATTTTGACCGTGGTTTGATCATGCTTACCGATAAGAATAAAACCAGGCTCTTCTATACTGCCGGATATGGTTACAACGATGAAATAGAGATGTTTCTGCGACAAAGTGAATTTCATCTTGATAACCCTCGATCCCAAGGGGTGTTTATCGTGGCTTTCAGAAATCGAAAGCCAATATTAGTAAATGATATTGGCGAAATTAAGACAACATTATCAAAAAGAAGCCAGGAATTCGCTAAAAAGATGGGAGTCCAGTCACTGATATGTGTGCCTATTGTCTATGAGAATGAATCGCTGGGCATACTTGCAGTGGACAATCTCAGGTCAAAAAGACCGCTTACATCCAGTGACATGAACTTATTAATGGGTGTTGCATCACAAACAGCCGTCGGCATCATTAATGCCATGTCATTTCAAAAAATTCAAGAAAGCGAAAAAAAGTACCGCGAGCTTGTTGAAAATGCCAACAGTATTATCATGCGTAGAGATATCGAAGGGAACATCACTTTCTTTAATGAGTTCGCCCAAAAGTTTTTTGGTTATACTGAAAATGAAATCCTTGGGAAAAGTTTAGAAGGTACGATTTTCCCGATCACAGAATCGACAAAAACATATCTTGATAATCTGTTACCCCAATTTAACCACACCACTGAAAAGCCTATTATTCACGAAAAAGAAAGCGTACTCAGAAACGGCAAAAAAGTCTGGATTGCATGGACCTACAGGCCTATTTTTGATAGTGACGGAAATTTGACAGAGATTCTCTGCATCGGTACGGATATTACGGAACTTAAACGTGCCGAACTGGATAAAAGGAATTTGGAAGCTCAGCTTCAGCGGGCACAAAAAATGGAAGCCATAGGCACGCTGGCCGGCGGTGTAGCCCACGATCTGAATAATATTCTGTCGGGCATTGTCAGTTACCCTGAACTCTTATTAATGGACATTCCCCAGGACAGTCCATTAAGAAAGCCGATTTTAACCATACAGAAGGCAGGAGAAAGAGCTGCTGCAATCGTTCAGGATTTGTTGACCCTGGCAAGAAGAGGGGTTATCACAACGAAAGTCGTCAATTTAAATTCAATTATTTCTGAATACTTGAAAAGTCCTGAATTTGAAAACTTAAAAATCTATCATCCGAATGTTCATATAAAAACAGATTTTGAAACAGACCTGTTGAATATTTTAGGCTCTCCTATCCATCTATCCAAAACGATCATGAATTTAGTTACAAATTCTGCTGAGGCAATCTCTGATATGGGAGAAATAATTTTATCGACCAATAATCGATATATCGACAGATCATTAAACGGATATGACAAAATAAAAGAAGGAGATTATGTTACCCTTAGTGTTCGTGACACTGGTATCGGTATTCCTTCAGAAGATTTAGAAAGAATATTTGAGCCTTTTTATACCAAAAAGGTCATGGGAAAAAGCGGAACAGGATTGGGAATGGCTGTTGTTTGGGGAACAGTAAAAGACCATAAAGGGTATATTGACGTAAAG
>JAOUGB010000398.1 GCA_029857875.1 Desulfobacteraceae bacterium
AATTATTAGAATCTTAATTGGACACTACTGATAAAAAATGAATCATTATAATGAATCATTATACGGATAATCGATTCTTTTTAATGATAGTGACATTTTGTAAAAAATTCTGACACATCCTCTCCATTATTCTTCTTTATAAACACTGAGCTGTCAAATCAATTCATGTTAAAACAATATGTTATCCTGATTTGTCAATTCATTTCCAATTGGCATACCTCTTGCTGTTTAAAAAATTAAAGTATTTGATTTTGGGGTATTTAAAAAAAGAGAATCCCGCAGAGTAATATATTCGTAACATGCATCATGGATTTAAAAAATGTTTGGTTGCCTTGGCGATATTTTTCTGTGCTGAGGTATTTCTGGGGTATTTTTACGGATGTACTTGGACGGGAGAGAATTCCCCAAGTTTAACTTTGAATCTCCCTGTAATAGAGATAAGAGACAAATTTATCCCTTATGAAGAATTTTGCCGGAGAAATCCAGGTGAATGCAAAATAAGTGAGCAGTCGATTATTGAATTAACCACGAAAACAAAGAATCTTATATTAGAGGTTAATACCGCAGTCAATTTTGAAATTCGATTTGTCCTAGACAAAATTCAATACAACAAAGAAGAATTTTGGACGTATCCGATTTCTGGGATGGGTGATTGTGAGGATTTCGCACTTGAAAAACGATTTCGATTAACAAAACTCGGCATCCCTATAGGAGCCCTGAGAATCGCTATTGTTAACAATAAAAAAACGCTAACTTCACATGCGTTGTTATTGATTGAAACGACTCAAGGGACATATGCAATGGACAGATTCACCAATCAGATTTTCTTATGGTATCAATTGCCCTATAATTTCGAAGCACGAGAAAGACCTGACGGCAGATGGGAACGTTTTGATCAGTGTATTTGGACATTTTATTAACTCGTTAATTGTAATATACATGAAAAATGGGGATATGAAATTTGACTTGAACCTGTAAAAAAGAGCACATTGACTTATACTTCGGCGTGGATAATAGAGCAAAATAAAGACCGATTAGCCCTCCCATTTTTTCAGCTTCGCAATTATATATTCCCAATCGAGTTCATCTTCTTTCAGGCAGATTGATATACATCGATTGCAGATAGCTGCAATGACGTCAAACTATCAAGTGCCTGATTTTTATGTGATAACATAACACCTTATCACCAAACAATAGTTGTCTCGATTCTTCTACGTATATTTAAACTTCCGAATTTGTGATATGGTCAAAAAACGGAAAAGAGGTTAGCAGCGATTTTTTAACCAAATATTCGAATATTTTTTTAAAGAGGACAAAATGATCGGGGCAATTGCCGGAGATGTTATCGGTTCGGTTTTTGAGCAATATGCGATAAAGTCAACGCAATTTGAGCTGTTTAGCCGGCATTCAAGATTTACCGATGACACTGTCCTGACCGTGGCCATTGCAGATGCCATCATGAGGGATGTCGATTACGCAACATCTCTCAAGACATTTGGCGCGAGATATCCCCATGCCGGTTACGGCGCTTCCTTTTTCAGGTGGATTTTTTCTTCTGATATGAAACCCTATTATAGTTGGGGCAACGGTTCTGCCATGAGAGTCAGCCCGGTGGGCTTTGCCTTTACTTCAATAGAAGATGTTTTAAAAGAAGCAAAAAAAAGCGCCGAAGTCACCCATAATCATCCTGAAGGGATAAAGGGTGCCCAGGCAACGG
Source organism: Desulfobacteraceae bacterium (assembly GCA_029857875.1). Taxonomy (GTDB): domain Bacteria; phylum Desulfobacterota; class Desulfobacteria; order Desulfobacterales; family UBA11574; genus UBA11574. The sequence continues at coordinate 1,718 of JAOUGB010000398.1, forward strand.
CGTTGGCGATTTTTCTGGCCCGTTCCGGTAAAAACAAGGCGGCCATCAAAGCTGAAATCAGCCATCGGTTTGGCTATCATCTGGATCGAAGACTTGACGATATCCGGCCGTATTATTCTTTTGATGTATCGTGTCAGGGCTCTGTTCCGGAATCGATTATAGCCTTTTTGGAGGGAGAAAATTTTGAAGACACCATTCGTAAAGGGATATCTCTGGGCGGTGACAGTGATACCATCGCATGTATTTCAGGGGGGATTGCCCAGGCGTTCTATCAGGACATTCCCAAAGAAATCACATCAAATGTCAGAAAAAGATTGCCCAAGTCGTTTTTGGATATCATCGATGAATTTTGTGAAAGATATGGATATTAAATCTATTAAAACAATGCCGGGAAATCTAAAAACCTGAGACCTTGTAAATTATTCGCAGGGTTTGTAAAGGTCTCGATCTCTCGGCATTGTTCGATCAACCTATACCCTGTTTAACTTGCTCAGGGCCCCTTTGACGGCATTGGCGGCGTCATCGATACTCAAAATTCCGGTATTGATAATAAGATCGTAATTGAGAGGGTTTGCGATGTCATCATTGAAGTATTTTTTAACAAATGCCTTTCGGTCCGATTCTGTTTTTAAAACCCTGGGTTTGGCGTCTTCAACAGCCACATCATACGCCTGAGATACGTTTTTTAGTCGCGTCTCCAAAGGGGCAATGACGCGGATGCTGAGTCTTTTATCGGGAGGCAAAACAAAATTGGCGCCTCTTCCCACGATCACCGCCCGGCCGTGTTTCCCAATAGTACCTATGATTTTCATAAGATGCTGGAGATAACGATCCGGCCACAGGTGGCGCTTATCCACTATAGATGATATCCACTCTTCGAGTACTGAAACGCCTTTTTCGTCCAGCGTTTCAAGGAGGCGAACACTGACCCGGGCACTTTCAGCCATACTGTGGATAAATTCCTGGTAAAACAGATCGAATTCAAGCTGCTCGGAGAGTCGTTTGGCCAGAATGTTCCCTCCACTTCCAGGTTCTCTGGAAATGGTGATGACAGAAATACGTTCTTTTTCTTTTTTGTCTTCTTTTTGGATAATCTGCCATCGTCTTACTTGTTCTTCTACGATTTGCTCTGTAGAACGTGTTTTTGTTTTCATGATCCCTCCTTTCTTGCCGCCTGTTTACCATGATAATTTTGTAACCTAGGGGTGTCAATAAAAGAAAAAAGGTTGTAAAGAGAAGCGAGTTCCTTTTGACATGAACGCAATTTTATCATATGTTATTTTTATATCATTTCTCAACATGCGGTATGCTGTGCTCAAACGATTCCAGCTTTAGATTCTCTATGTCTGTGTGGTTCTGACTTATCTTTTGAATTCGTCCGGATGCTGAATAAAAGAATCTTAAAATATGTTTAGATTTGCCTGCCCTGGGCATGAGTTGTCCGCCTTGGGCGTGGTTAACCGGTTTGAAAAAAGGAAGGAGAAGGTTATGAGAGTGGAAATAAAAACGATTTTTTGCGCCACTGACATTTCAGACTTTTCCAACCATGCGGTGTCCTGGGGAATTGCCCTGGCCCAGGAGTTTGGGGCCAAGCTTTATGTGTGCCATGTGGTTGATTTTCCAACCAGTATCACATATGGAGATGGGCCCATATTTTTTGTGGATCAGCAGAGCCAGGCCATCGGTAATGCCAACCAACAACTTAAACAGTTGGTGGGTGATAAAGAGGTTCAATGGGAGCCCTTGGTCAGCATCGGTCATGCCGGTGATGAAATTTCCCGTCTGGCCAAAGAAAAGGGTGCTGACCTGGCCATTTCTGCCACC
>JAOUGB010000399.1 GCA_029857875.1 Desulfobacteraceae bacterium
TCACCTTCGGCGCCATCTCACACCATTATTTCGCCGGTTACGGCGGCGGCCGAAAGCTGATCTTTCCAGGACTGGGTCAAAAAGAGTCGATCTATCAGAATCACGGATTGTTTTTGGATCGAGAACGACAAACCCTTTCACCATACTGTCAATCGGGTGTTCTGGATAAAAATCCCCTGGCAGAAGATTTGGCGGAATTTGAAACCTTTTGTCCTGCTGATTTGGCCATCCATGGCATCCTTGACAGCCGGGGACAGGTTTGTGATCTGTTGCCGGGTGCGGGAACCGATCATTTTCAAAACGCCTGTGCCGAGCATGGAAAACATTGTGAGGTTAGCGTCACCGGAGACTATGATCTGGTCATTGCGTCCTGCGGCGGGTATCCAAAGGATATCAACTTTATTCAAAGCCACAAAGCCATCGAGCATGCTTCCAAATTTGTCCGTAACCACGGCATGTTGATTATCCTGGCAGAATGCCGGGATGGTGTGGGATCGAAAACCTTTTTGCCCTGGTTTGAAATGGGCAATTGGAAAAATGCGTTTGACAAACTGGCCCAGAATTATGAAGGAAACGGCGGAACGGCGCTTTCCATGATGTCCAAATTAAAACGAAACAGGATTTTAATGATCACCGAATTGAGTGATTCTATCTGTAAAACCATTGGGATTGAAAAAATCTCCATGGATCAGCTAAAACTTCTGGTGAAACAATCCACTGGTTCCCTGGCCGCAATACCCAATGCCGGTATTTTGGTTAGGATTTCAGGATAGATAGAAGATAATGCCGAGAGATTTTGTAACACTTTTGCTTGTTGAAAACATTACCGCTTCAGGTATAATTAAATTTTTCGCTGAAAGAACTCGTGAATAAGGGTTCGTAATGAAAGAACCTGCCCGGGTTATTAATAAATGCTCTGCTTTAATAGGGAATTTTATCCAAAAAGTTAAATAGCCTATGGTTCTTTCAAAACGATCCCTAATCCACTCAGACAGCTTCCAGTCAAAAATTTAATTATACCTGAAGCTTTTCTGAAATCGATTTCTTTCAAATGACTATACTATTACTAGATTTTTAATCCAGACAGGATCATATCTCCTTGACATTCGAATGTTAAGACAATAACAAATTAAGAAAATATTAGATTTTGAAAACAGATAAAGAGGAAATTCCCATGGCAAAACCCAAATTAAAAGCGCATTTAATAAATCCAGAATGGTGCAAGGGGTGCGGTATCTGTGTCCATTTTTGCCCCAAGAATGTCCTGGAACTCAATGATAACGATAAGGTATTTCCAGCGCGCGCTTTAGACTGTATCTGTTGCAAACTCTGTGAACTCCGCTGTCCCGATCTTGCCATCGAAATAGAAATCGAACAGGATGAACAATGAAAAAAGAAAACATTAAATTTATTCAGGGCAATGAGGCGTGTGTGGAAGGTGCACTTTACGCAGGGCTCGATTTTTTTGCCGGTTACCCCATAACCCCTTCAACGGAAATTGCCGAGCTTCTATCCTACCGGCTGCCCCAAAGGGGGGGAAAGTTTATTCAGATGGAAGATGAAATTGCATCCATGGGTGCCATTATCGGAGCCTCCCTTACGGGCAGTAAAGTCATGACCGCCACCAGCGGTCCCGGCTTTTCTTTGATGCAGGAAGCCCTGGGATATGCCATCATGGCGGAAATTCCCTGTGTAATTGTCAATGTTCAGCGAGGCGGACCTTCCACCGGAATTCCGACCCATGTCAGTCAAGGCGATGTAAACCAGGCCCGCTGGGGAACCCACGGTGATCATGCCATTGTTACGATTACGGCATCCAACCATCAGGATGTGTTTGAAACCACAGTGGAAGCGTTCAATATATCAGAAACCTACCGGACACCGGTGATCCTGCTGTACGACGAGGTTGTGGGTCACATGCGGGAGCGGCTGATTGTGCCCAAAAAAGGAGAGCTCCCCCTGGTAAAACGACTCCGAACATCGGTAAAAGAAGGTGTGGATTATCACCCCTATCTGCCGAGGGAAGACGGACGCCTTCCCATGTCTGACTTCGGTGGTGTTCATCGATATAACGTCACCGGGCTGTTTCATGACATGTGGGGTTTTCCCTCGGATAATCCCAACATCGTCCATGGTCTTCTTCGGCATCTGGTGGATAAGATTCAAAACAATGTCAATCAAATTGCCCGTTACAAAGAGTATTACTTAAAAGATGCCGAGATAATCCTGATTTCATACGGATCTTCAGCCCGATCGGCCAATCATGTGGTGGTCAGTCGAAGGCCCCGGGGCGAAAAACTGGGACTTTTAGAACTTCAGACCTTATGGCCGTTCCCCTATGATCTTGTTCGGGAAAAATGTGCCAAAGCGAAATATATCGTGGTGGTGGAAATGAACATGGGCCAGATCATGCACGAGGTCCGAAGGGCCGTGGACCAGCCCGAGAAAGTCTTTCTTGCCAATCGTATTGACGGCGTTTTTATCACACCCACAGATATCCGAAATATTCTGCGGCTGATCCAGGGAAAAGGAGTGTAATTTATGGCAATAAAGGATTATATCAGGGAAAGGTTCTTTCCTCATATCTGGTGCCCGGGGTGTGGACATGGAACCGTAATGAACAGTCTTTTAAGGGCTATAGATTCACTTGGAATGAGCAAAAACGAAATCGTCATGGTCTCGGGAATCGGATGTTCATCCCGTATTTCAGGATATGTTGATTTTCATACACTCCATACCATTCACGGTCGTGCGCTGGCGTTTGCCACCGGCGTTAAACTGAGTCTTCCCGAGCTGAACCTCATCGTCCCCATGGGAGACGGCGACGCTTTGGCCATCGGTGGAAATCACTTCATTCACGCTGCCCGGCGAAATATCGATCTAACTGCCATCGTCATGAACAATCGCATTTATGGGATGACCGGCGGGCAGTATTCTCCCCTTTCCGGGTACGGAACCCTGGCCACCACAGCGCCCTATACCAACATCGACCATTCATTTGACACCGTTAATCTGGCAATGGCTGCAGGGGCTACTTTTGTTGCCCGAAGCACTACCTACCATGTTCAACAGCTGACAAAGATTCTAAAACAGGCCATTTTGCATGAAGGATTTTCAGTGGTTGAAGTCCTGACTCAGTGCCCCACCTATTTTGGAAGAAAGAACCGCGAAGGAAATGCAGTGGATATGATGGAGTCATACAAGAAAAATACCACGCCCATCGGGTCAAAGGCCAAAGAAGAAAATCCGGAGCTTATTGAAAGGGGTGTTTTCATTCAAAAAGAAATGCCGGAATATTGCAGTGAATACGACAAAATTATCAAAAAAGCCATGGCTTCGCTTAAAACATAACACATTAATTTTGCTTGGAAGTCAATAACCACCCCTAAAAGGGGCTTTATAAAAATTTATTCACCGCAGAGCCGCAGAGCGCGCAGAGCTTTTGGTTTTTTCTTGCTTTTCGCTGAGACGCCGAAAAGCAAAATGACTCAACCCTTCGGGTAATAAAATGCCCGTATGGCACCTTGCAAC
>JAOUGB010000063.1 GCA_029857875.1 Desulfobacteraceae bacterium
CAAAGCCTCTAAAAGCGCTGAGGAAGGATCACCTCTGAAGTCAGAACCAAGCTTGTCAATCTCATCCATCATGAAAACAGGATTGTTTGCACCGCTCTGTTTGATGCCCTGAAGGATTCGTCCCGGCAAAGCACCTATATAGGTACGACGGTGGCCTCTGATTTCAGCTTCATCCCGTATGCCACCGAGGGAAATGCGGACAAATTTTCGTTTCACTGCGCGTGCTATGGCCTGACCAAGGGATGTCTTCCCAACACCGGGTGGGCCCACGAAACATAAAATCGGACCCTTCATTTTAGGGTTAAGTTTGCGCACGCTCAGGTATTCAAGAATACGGTCTTTCACATGTTTTAGACCAAAATGGTCTTCATCCAGAACCGTTTTTGCATTCTTGATATCAATAATGTCTTTGGTGGTTTTACTCCATGGCAACTCAACCAGCCAATCCAGATATGTGCGAACAACAGAAGCTTCTGCAGAGTCAGGATGCATTTGATCCAGACGTTTCAACTGCTTTAAGGCTTCTTTGTCTGCACTTTTTGACATCTTAGCCCTTCTTATCTTCCTTCTATAATCATCTATTTCCTTTAATTTTCCGTCGTCTTCACCGAGTTCCTTGTGGATGACCCGAACCTGTTCTCTTAAAAAATAGTCTCTTTGACTTTTCGAAATTTCATCTTTTACATCAGACTGGATTTTAGCCTGCATGGAGGACAATTCCACTTCTCGAGAAAGTAACTCATTAACTTTTTTAAGACGCTCAACAGGATCGATCAGTTCGAGCAAAATCTGGGATTCATCAATTTTTAACTTCAGATTTGAAGCCACAAGATCTGCTAATTTCCCAGGATCATTCACACTTTCTAGAATAACACCGACATCGTTGTTCATTTCCCCACGCAGCGCCAATATCTTTTCGGAGTGTTCGATAACATTCCGCATTAACGCTTCCATTTCTAAATTGATCTCTTCAACCGGTGGATCGGGAATCCTTTCAATTTTTACACGATATATAGATCTCTTGGAAACGTATTTAACAATCCTGGCCTTTTCAATACCCTGCACAAGGGCTTTGACGCGTCCATCAGGGAGTTTTAGCATCCGCAGGATCTTGCTCACAGTTCCAACCGTAAATATTTGATCAGGGTTCGGATTTTCGATATTTGGATCTTTTTGCGCGATTAAAAACAAAAATCCGTCTTTTTCCACGGCCTCCTCAACAGCACGCACCGATTTTTCACGGCCGATAAATAGCGGAAGGAGCATGTCGGTAAAAATCACAATATCCCGAACGGAAATTAGAGGGAGTGTATCTGGAATTACTGCATCTTTTTCATCTTCATCAATAATGCTGATAAGATCATCTTTGTCGGTTTCAGCCATTCTTTCTCCTATAACTTAAATCCATAAAATTTTGTCGGTTTCTAAATGCCTCTCTTTCTAATTGAGTTAGAAATTTTCGTTTGGGCAACAACCTAAGTTATGAAACCACCAATATAATAAAGCACAATTTGGTTTTGACAATGTTTATATGTATAAATTCATTACCTCTTTAAATCAACATTTTTGACAGCCTCTTTTCTCCGAATTTCATGGGCACCATCACTGCAGCAATGCTGAGGAAAAAAACCAGGGTAAACGATCCAAGAACCCATACCCATTCAAAAACAGTCAATACTTTTCCCTGAATATTCGCCATAAAAAAACGATAAACTGGCCCTGCTTCAATAATGATAACAGCTCCCACATATCCTGCACACACCATCATAAACAGGAGCCCTCCGAAACTGGTAACTGTTTGGGCTGGATTTTCCGATTTAAAATCGGGATACCCTGCGCCAAAACCGATCCCCATTGATACAACTCCCGGAACCAGTAAAAATATATCAACCGTTGAAAGTACCATCATAAAAGGCGTCACTTTAAGCAAGATATTTGTTGCAATGATCAAAATTTCAGTCAAAACGAGCAAAGGTAAAAAATAGATAAAGAATTTTATCCAGAGATAGTGTCTCAGATCTATGGGAACGGATTTTACCAACCAGAAAGCATCCTTTTCGCTGCTGACCGCAGGATATGCAAATCGGGCCGTAATGGTAATAAGAACAAAACCAGCAAGGCCGATGTTCAAAAAAGATAGGAGGTTCTGGAGGTAAATGGTCTTTATCGGAGCCTGTTCCAGAGGAAGGGCATTGAAGTTGTAGACATATATGATAACCAGCGCAGCAATTAGAAAGAGCTGGGACCACTGTGTTTGATCCCTGAAAAAAGTCCGTATCTCCTTTAACATAAAAGCCCTGCAAGGACGTGACAAGAATCCCGAAAAACGATGGCCTGAATATTTGTATTTAAAAAGCCGGACTTGGGCTGTTTGGGTCTTTGAAAGCCCCTTGAAGTAATACGCATTTGAAATAATGATCGCCGAAAATACCATTATCCCTGCCCAGCTAAAGGAGAGCATCGTGTGAAACAGTCCTTGCATTATATGTCCCGAAAGTGTTGCCTTTATGCTGTCAAAAGCCCATGTGCTCGGAAGATATGGCGGTGCCGGAGCCTTTAAAGACCTGAGATAGAAGAGCACGCTTGAAAAAGCTTCGGGATCAACAAGGCGTTCGGGTCGTAAAAAACGAAAGGCAAAAAAAAGTATAAGAAAAAAGCAAAAGCCAATGAAAATAAAGATGTTTCTGATGCGGTTCGCCGGCACAAAATTAACAACAATCATAATTAGAATAACGCTTATGCCTGCTGAAATAACAGAAAGGATTAAAATGACCAGGACAATATTGCCATAGAAAATAAAGCCCGCCCCATAAACAATTCCATATGATATAAAGACAGGAAGTGTATAGACAATGACCATCCAAGAACTATCTAAAGTACTTTCCATCCACCTTGCAATAAAAATCTTATAACTCGGGACAGGCATGGAATTCAAAAGAGAAAGGTCTCTGCTGAGATACAGCTTGGAAAGTGATGTTAGGATGTTACTGAAAACAAGGAGTGAAAAAAAAGTGAGAAGAACCATGGAAAGCAGTTTATAAGCAAGAACATCACCAAGTCCTTCAATCTCTTTGAAATAACCGATGACGCGCAATGAAGCAACAAATATGCCTCCCCAAAAAAATATACTGATGGATCCGAACAATGCGAGCTTATATATCCTGCCCGAATCGTTTTTAAAAATGCCCTTGTTTTTAAAGGATAAAAATCTTGGCTTTAATAAGGTGATGACGTCTTTCATTCTTTAGTCAATTTGATGAATATCTCTTCAAGATCGGCCTCTTTGTTCTGAATATCGCGCTTTAAATCTTCTGCAGTTCCCGTTGCGACAAGTGATCCTTTATGGATGATACCGATGCGGTCACAGATATCTTCAGCCACTTTCAGGGTGTGGGTCGACATGAAAATAGTGACGCCTTCCTTTGCAAGATGCTTAAAAAGCGACTTAACCATATTGATCACCAATGGATCAAGACCCACCATGGGCTCATCGATAATAATCACTTCAGGATCATGTAAAAGAGCTGCTGCCATTACGAGTCTTTGCTTCATACCGTGAGAATAGGACTCAATAAGGTCGTCTGCCCATTCAGAAAGGGAAAACAACCGTAACATTTCTCGAGATTTGTTTAAAAAGGCTTCTTCATCCACATCATACAGATCACCGATAAATTTTAGGAACTCAATGCCTGTAAGTTTTTCATAAAGATATGGCCTATCAGGAATATAACCAATTTTACTCTTGGCTTTTTTCGGGTGATCTTGAATATTTATACCGCAAATCATCACAGCACCCGAGGTTGGGGCAAGTACACCGCCCATCATATTTATTGTGGTGGTCTTTCCAGCACCGTTAGGACCGATGAATCCGAATATTTCACCTTTGCGGACCACAAGGTTCAGCCCGGTCACAGCCGGAAAATCGTTGTATCTTTTCGTTAAATCTATGAGTTCTATCATTTTTTATTGAAAAGTCAGAATCTTTAATCTTACTTTACCGATAACATTCATGATGTCGAGCTGTTGCTGCATCCTCCCGCTTGAAAATCGAATATGAGTGACATCTGCCGGGATTTGGCCAAATGTTGCATCCACGGTTATCCACTTCCCAATGTAAAGCAAATTCCATGCATGGTAATAAAATCTGCCGTTTAAGTAGACAAGTCCGGCCTCAATCCGGGCAGGTATACCCGCGGCTCTTGCAAGGGCGGCCAGAAGGACGGCATGTTCATTGCAATCGCCGACCTTGTTTATTAAAGTGGCAAGAGCATCAGGCAATGACAGCACCGGGCGTTTTTCAATATTTTTATGGACCCATATCATCAGCTTGTTTGCCTTTTCTAATGGTGTGTCATCGTCGGTTACAATCTTTTCAACCAGATTCAAAATCTTTGGATGATCAGACTCAATAAAGGGTTCGGGCTTTACAAAACGATCGGGTATTGTATTCATATTATTTATAACATCAGGAAGCTTGGCCAGATCCTCCTTCTGGATGATCAGAACATTATCTTTTAAAACCTGTCTTCCGCTTTCAAGATGGACATCTTTGGTGTTTATTCCGCTGATTTCAACTTTGATCTTTTCAAGTTTCAGCGGGTTGTCAAAGATTACATTGGACTTGACGGAAGCAATCTCGGCCAAATCTTGGGAAGATTCAGCAAGAAGTCCAAAAAGTGCGTCTTTACGTGTCGTTTTTTCTAAACTGAATCCTAAAAGCCCCTTTTCTCTTATAACTTCACCATGTTCTCCTATCCATGCCAGCTGGGTTGCCCCTTGATACTGTATTGACACTTTCATTGAATTCTTTTGAATGCCCATATTGAGAATTTTTTCTTTGTCAATAACTTTGATTGTAACAGGTTCACTGCTCATGCTCACCGGATCAAAAACATGTAAGACAAACTCGTCTCCGGGTTTCATCCCGGAAGCATAAGCAGTGTTAACTATCCCGGAAGAGGCATATAGTCTTTCCTTGACTTTGGTATGAACTTCTTTGGTAGAACCGAAGTTATGCGTTTTAACGGAAAGTACGTTTCCGGAAACAGATCCTTGTGCTGAAAAATGAAATCGTCCTGAACTGATCTCAAAATCAAATGAAGAAAGGGTAAAATCTTTGTTGAGATTTCCGGCGGTTTTGAGAATGAGATCTTGAATCAGGCCCATTGTGTTGAGGCGGATATAAAGGGTTTCTTTTAAGAGATAACCCTTTTTCGTTTTCGAGATGAAGGTGTGTGAGGATCCAATTTTACGGCCATTTTGCAAAATATTCATCCACGAGTCTTTCTCGGGTACTCGCTCTATGGAAAATGAGGCCAATTCTTCGGATACAGAATTGAATTTGTTAAATACGCCCAATCGTAAAGAAAAAAGAATCGCAAAAATGAGTCCAAAAAGACTTAAAAGAATCCAAAAAGGTTTCATTGTCACCCGAATGATTGTTTATAACATTATTTCACAGCAATGATTCAGCAAGGGCGAAAAAATTTTCATTGAGATTTTTTCAAAATCCTTATCCAAAGGATCGTTTTTACCAAAGCAACGCTCAAAATACGGATCTTTTGACTCTCCCCGTGAAAAATCACTTCCACTCCATTTTTTTTGTGCAGCCTTTAAAGCTGCCGGCTGTGTCCGATTCTTCAGCAATATCGTACAAACATATTCAAAGGACGATTCAGGGAAAAAGTGCAACGGCTCTGACATTCCCTTCCAGTAAAAATTGAGCAGGTATTTTATGATATCTAACGCACTTGAAACAGGTGTAAATTCCCAGGCGGCATCTTTGCATAGCAAAAAGCTCTGCACAGAGCGTTTATCTTCAAGTAAAGCACAAATAACAAGATGATATATCCATGTATTTAATAGATATTTAGATTTTGTATTTGCATATATGGTTTTGATCAGACCGTTTTCATAAACATCCGAAACACGATCGAATATCCTAAAATCTGCAATGTCAAGTTCAACATCAAGGTCTTCAAGGCGGTGGCCTTTGGTTTGGTCTTTAATTTTTCGAACAAAATCTTCGGCATCCAAACTCATTTCATTGTAAATATATTCTCCCACTTTCCCATGAGGGAGTTCTCCGGAGGCCTTTATTAGCGGATAAATATCTTTCAGGCTTGATCCTGAGAGTCTTTTTGTCACAAGTTCCTGATCCAACATATATTTTCCAAGATGATCTAAACGGAAATTTTCTCTTTCATCAAGGACATCTGCTCTCTCATGCAAGTATATTCCCAGGCGTTTTTCAAGTAGATATTTTGCTGGATTATTGAAAAAGGCGCATAATGCCTTAATGGAAAGGTCTTTCCACTCTTTGTCGGGTTCGGGCAGCGTTGTTGAAATCAAAGGAGGCGCTTCTTTGCGGTCAAACATTTTTGAGCTCGCGATAAAATTCTCGTAAGAGTAGCTGAACAGATTGCTGTTTTTTTTAAAATATTCCGGTGAAAATGCTTGAAGCCGATGAAAAATGACCACCCGCTCTTCTGTAAATCCAAATCCTTCTTTGATACAATCTATGAGTTCACTCACAAGGACAGAGGGCGGAATCCTGGCGTTATCCTGGATGCTCTGGCCTACATAACTGATATAGAATTTATTTCTTGCGGATAGAAGGGCTTCCAGAAAAAGATACTTGTCGTCATTTCTTCTGTTTCGATCACCGACCCTCGGATGTTTTGCCATAAGATCGAACTCAAGTGTTTTTGTCTCGCGTGGGTAGGCATCGGTGTTCATCCCCACAAGACAGACGACTTTAAACGGGATACTTCTCATGGGGAGCATTGCGCAAAACGTCACACCGCCGGAAATAAACCCCCTTCGAAGATGTTCATCCTCAAGAAGACCCCCCAGATAAGATTTTGCGACCTCAATTTTTATGGATTTGTCAAAGCCGGACAATGCTTCTTTATTAGACATATCCTCCAAAATACTCCTGAGAATCTGAATCTCTGGTTCTGAGTCTTGCTCTGGGACAAAAAACTGTTCGATAATATCTGAAAAAACCTTACTCCAGCCATTTAATGTTCTGGCCTGATTAAGAGAATCCACACTGTTAATAAGCCGGTCTAAAAATCCTATAAATTTACCCAGGGTCTTTACCTCACCGCCCTCGATATGATCGTAAGGAAGAATTCCGGAGAACATTTTACACCCGAAACCCGGCATTGCATATCCTAAAAGTAGTCTCTCAATCCCGGCTTTCCAGGTGTTTTCCGAAAAAACCGGAAGACCAATCTTGCGGCGGTGTTCTGCATCGATTCCCCACCGGATATTGGTTTCTTTAATCCATCGTTCCAGGATTTCGATTTCTGATTCGGATATGCCGAATTTTTCTTTAATTTCCGGCAGCTCAAGCAATGCCATGACACGGTTTACACTCATACGACTGTTTTCAAGACCGAGTATCGACATGAATCCTTCAATAATGCGACTTTCTTTCATGATGCTCTGGTCCGCAATTGTGAATGGAATCCGTTTTTTTTCATCTATCTGTGCTCCGAACACGGCCTGAACAAATGGAGCATATAAATGGATATCGGGTGTCATGACAACGATGTCTTTGGGCAACAGATCCGGATCTTCTTCAAACATGGCAAGAAGGTTGTCGTGAAGAACCTCAATTTCCCGCATTGGACTGTGGCAGGAATGAATCTGAATAGAGGAATCAATCGCAGGGGATGGGTCGTGGGTGTCGGGTAAAAAGAAAGAAAACCGCCTGCTTTTCAAACTTAAAATATCCGACTGGATTTTCTCAAGTATTGTATGACCTTGATTCTCTTTGAACAGTTCGAAAACCTGACTGTCGAGATCGCTAATCAGTGAAATAAAATTTCTACCCAAAGTCCCCATGGAAGCCAGCAACCGATGTCCTTCTTCAAGATAAAGATCTTCTGAGATGTCATTTGATCGAGTATGTTTTTTCCTTATCTTTCTGGTCTCCCGACCGGAAACAATATCTCCCCAGTACTCTTTGCATGGGTTCATTAGAAAAAGGTTCACCTGAGAATGGCGTGATATTCCAACAAAGGCTTCAAGATGAAAAAGTGGCAAATAAGATATCCCGAATATGGAAACACGGCCTGGGAAATGCTCTATTGGACGTGGTGATTTTCTAATCTTTTTTAAAAAAGCCTTCCAGAGTCCGGCGCGATGCAAGTGTTCCTTTCCTAACGAAAGCTTACGCCATAGATATGCCTGCCAGTGATGGTCCCTTCCTTTTTCCCAATTGAATATCATCTCGGGCCTGAAAACAAGATACTGGTCAAACAGATCAGCGATTCTTTTCGAAATCTGAAACAGTTTCATCCCTGTGTTCTCATCTACAAGATAACGTTTTAAACTTTCAAAACCCGGCATGTGGATACATTCAGGAAGAACATTCATGATCTTGAATGTCATTGTCAAAGGATCAAAGGAGGATTCTTCGGGTAGATCCGGGATCGTCTTTTTAAACATTTCCTGTAAAAATGTGTTGGGAAAAGGGAAAATACAGTTTGCGAAGATGCCGTTATGTCTGGCAAGTTCCATGGCTACCCAACGTTCCATTCCTCTGCTCTGAACGACAATAAACTCTGGAGAAAACAGCGAAGAAAGCGGTGCTCTTACGATGAGTGCCAATTGTTCGGCAAGGGTTTCCATGCAGTTGCTTGTAAAGATATTAAGGCCGTTCATTGGATATATACCTCGGTTGAGATCATACTATAAGGATTTTTAAATAGAAAGAGATTTTACTTTGGGTAACACATCGTTTAGTCTTAATTTCGATCAGTTAAAGCCCAATAAAAAGGACTTTGAACAAATTCCTTGACTTTAATGCTGTTTTTTAATTACTTGAATAGATCTGTTCAGGTGCTCGTAAGAGATTAATAGGGAACCCCGTGAAATTCGGGGACGGGCCCGCCGCTGTAATCCCACCTTTTTCCAATTTTACTGGAAAAAGGAACCCTTTTGGCACTTATGGCCACTGTCTTATAAATAGTGTCCATCCATAAAAGAGGATTTTTGTTCAAGATCAAGGCATGCGAAAAGAATAACCACAGGCATATAAAATTGATATTCCGAGGATTATTTTTTGAGCATAACGCAGAGATTGGGCAAAAAGACCATTTATAGATAGACACTAACCAAAGATGGGAA
>JAOUGB010000176.1 GCA_029857875.1 Desulfobacteraceae bacterium
TGGGCGGGAAAGTCAGAAGACCTGCCTGGGCAGAGGCTGAAGCCTTCGAGGATATGAGGTGTCAAATGATCTTGAGGATAAAAAGGGACATTCCCGGATCGATGTATTTCGGTCCGGTTTTTTTTTGAGTAAAGAAATGATGTAATAGTTTGGTCCTTTGAAACAAATCGATTTCAAAGGAGCTTCAGGTATAATTAAATTTTGGCTGGAAGCTGTCTGAGTGTATTAGGGATCGTTTTGAAAGAACCATAGACGATTTAACTTTGTGGATGAAACCTTCTGTTAAAGCGGAGATCTTTATTAATAGCCCAGGCAGGTTCTTTCATTACGAGCCCTTATTCACGAGTTCTTTCAGCCAAAATTTAATTATACCTGAAGCGGTAATGTTTTTAAAAGGCTAAATGTTACGAAATGATAACATTAAGATACATAACGATCGTTTTCATACTGACGGTATGGCCTTTAATTTCATCGGTAACAGCATCTGTCGCCAAAACCATAACAGATCAGTTGGGACGGCACGTCACGGTTCCGGATAAACCTCAACGGGTGGTATCTCTTGCCCCAAGTATCACAGAGATAGTTTTTGCTTTGGATCAAGGTCACCGTTTACAAGGAGTGACAACGTATAGTGATTTTCCCCCTGAAGCCGTAAAACTACCTAAGGTTGGTTCTTATGTTCATCTCGATCTGGAAAAAATAGTGGCATTGAAGCCGGACCTTTGCATTGCAATCAAGGACGGCAATCCACGAGTGATCGCGCAGCGGCTCGAGTCTTTGAAAATACCCGTATATGCCGTGGACCCCAATAATCTAGAAACCATCATGAAAACAGTTCTGGAAATCGGCACACTTCTAAATGCCAAAGATCAGGCCAGTCAACTGGTGCAAAACATGGATTTGAGGATTCAAAAGGTAAAGTCTCTGGTTGCAAAGACAACATATCGTCCCAGAGTCTTTCTTCAAATCGGTGTTTCGCCTATCGTGTCCGCGGGGACACACACCTTTATCCATGAACTCATTGTTATTGCCGGAGGGACCAACCTTTCGGCGGGCCCCATACCGTATCCCCGGTTTAGTCGCGAAAAGGTTCTGGCGCTTTCACCGGAAATCATTATTATCACTTCCATGGCACGAAGTGCTGTATTTGAAAAGGTCAAGGCAGAATGGGAAAAATGGCCCAATATGCCCGCAGTTCGAAACCAGCGCATTTATGTTGAAGATTCCAATTTTCTCGACCGTCCCACGCCCCGGCTGGTGGATGGTCTCGAACTATTAATACGGCTGATCCACCCGGAGCTTGTTGAAAAAACCCAGTGAATACCAAAACACCTTTTCTTATCAAAAGAGTCGTAACAGCTTCATCTCTGCTGATACTATTACTGGGTTTTGCCATCGTTCTGGGTATTTCCATGGGATCTACCGATAGTGGAATCAAGGATGTTTTTCAAAATTTGCTGGGTACAAAAGAACCGGAGTCCATGCTGTATACGATTATATGGCAAATCCGCTTTCCAAGGGTGCTTCTGGCTGCTCTGGTGGGCGCTGCACTTTCTCTGGGAGGTCTTGTTTTTCAAGCCTTGCTTCGCAACCCGCTGGCAGAACCGTATATTCTTGGTATTTCAGGAGGAGCGGCTATCGGGGCAATTATCGGTATTCTCATGGGCTTTTCACGGTTCCCGGGTGTAAGTCTTACAGCTTTTACCGGAAGTATCGCAACACTTCTTTTAATACTGGCCATGTCTTCCGGACAAACGATCCTGAAAAAAGATGCACTTCTGCTTTCAGGAGTGATGGTGAATGCATTTTGCGCGGCAGTGATTATGTTTTTGGTTTCCATAACCCAGGATTCCAGACTCCACAATATCATTTTCTGGCTCATGGGGGATCTCTCCTTGGGAGATATGAAACATGTCGGAATTCTTGCTGCAACACTCTTACCCTGTTTTTTGCTTGTTTTCTGGCTTTCCAACCCAATGAATCTGCTTCTCATGGGAAAGGAAATGGCACAGACACTGGGGGTTAACATAAAAGCGGTAACATTTACACTTCTAGTGACGACGTCATTTATGGTCAGCGCAACAGTATCATACTGTGGCCTTGTGGGGTTTGTCGGTCTTGTTATGCCGCACATGCTTCGGCTTGTTTTTGGTCCGGACCATCGGGTTCTGGTCCCGGCATGTGTATTTGGCGGAGGCACCTATATGGTTTTTTGTGATTTACTGGCACGAACGCTTCCAAAACAGGGAGAGATGCCTGCCGGTGTTATAACTGCAATGATCGGTGCACCGCTTTTTATCTATTTATTGAAAAGATCCAGCAAATGAATAAGCCAGCAATTACCGCAAAAAATCTGAGTCATTCATTTGGAGAAAACATAGTTCTCAGAAATGTTTCCTTTCACATACCAAAACGAGATTTTTTTATTATCATCGGTCCCAATGGCTCAGGCAAAACCACATTGATGAAAATAATATCCGGAATTCTAAAGCCTCAAAACGGTGAGTTAAAGATCCTGAATCGTTCCATCGATCAGTATCATCGCAAAGCTTTGGCACGGACCATTGCATTTGTTCCTCAGATGACTTTTGCAGATTTTCCATTTACTGTAACCGAGATTGTGCTCATGGGACGTTCACCCTATCTCGGTATGCTGGGACTTGAGGGAGAAAATGATCTGGAAATTGCAAATCAAGCCATCGCCTTTACCGGTTTGGAAAATCTGGCGCATCGAAAACTTGACCAGCTAAGTGGCGGAGAGCAGCAACGGGTCTTTATTGCAAGGGCCATTTGTCAGGAACCCGATATTATACTTCTGGATGAGCCCACAGCATCTTTAGACCTTGCCTACCAGGTTCGAATAATGGATTTGATGGAAAAACTTAAAACAGAAAAGGGCATTACTGTTGTGATGGTATCCCACGATGTCAATCTTGCAGCCATGTATGCGGATCATTTGCTTTTGCTGCATAATGGCCAAGTTATGTGTCAAGGGCTTCCGGATGAAGTGATCACCTACCAGACTTTGGAAGCAGCTTATGGATGCACACTTTTGGTGGACGAAAGCCCTCTCGGCAAAAGTCCACGGGTGACCTTGGTTCCCCAAAAATATTCAATTAGGGAGTAATTTTGAAAGAAACAATTCTTGTTATCGGCGGATGCAGGAGCGGCAAAAGCAGCCATGCGCTTCATTTGGCGGAGCAGATTCCCGGACAAAAGATCTTTATCGCCACCTGCATGCCCCAGGACAAAGAAATGGAACAGCGGGTGTTACGTCATCGACAACAAAGAAGCAGTGCCTGGGAAACCCTTGAAGTACCATTTTTTTTGCCCGAGGCCATCCATAAAAACGGTATAGAAGGACATGTGATACTTGTGGACTGCCTGACGCTGTGGATCAACAATCTTATCTTGAACGACAATAAACCGGAAAACATTGACAACCATATTCAAAAACTGATCCAATCCATTGAAACATCCGAATGTCCGGTGATTTTGGTATCAAACGAAGTGGGAACCGGTATTGTCCCTGAGAACAAACTGGCCAGGCTGTTTAGAGATATTACCGGATTTGCCAATCAGAAAGTAGCAGCCTGCGTGGACTGCGTCATCTGGATGGTGGCCGGTATTCCTGTGAAAATAAAATGAAACGTTTAATCGCTGCATTGCAATTTTTAACCATCATACCTTTGGGGAAATCGGCAATTTATGACCCCAAAGGCATGGTGCCGTTTTTCCCTGTTGTGGGTATCATTATCGGTGGATTGTTGTCTATTTTTGATTATATCGCCCTAAATTTTTGGCCGGAACCGGTAACCGCAATTCTCGACGTTGTCTTTCTTGTTGTAATCACCGCCGCACTTCACCTGGACGGACTGGGAGACACTGCCGACGGTGTTTTAGGACACAGAAGCAGAGAAAAGGCGCTGATGATTATGAAGGACAGTCGCATCGGCGTTATGGGACTTTTAGCCATCGTTTGCGGATTGGCCATCAAATGGGGCGGTATCATGCATATAAGTACTCACCGGACGCTCTTGCTGGTCCTTATCCCTGCCTTTGCCAGAAGTGGTATGATATTCGGCATACGCTTTTTAAAATACGGAAGGCCTGAGGGCGGCACCGGATACGATGTTTTTGGCGAACCTTTAAAATGGTCTGCTTTCCAATGGCTGTTGATTCCAGTTATCGTCTCGATCTTTCTTGGATGGAAAGGAATCTGGCTTAACCTTATTTTTGCAGTTTTGACCATCACTATCATATTTTATTACAAAAAACGCATGGGGTGCATTACCGGCGACATGTTGGGCGCCATGACCGAAGTCACCGAGTCGCTCCTTTTTTTACTTGTTTCAATATCATTTAACTGAGAATTCGCAGTTTAGATATTTTTTAAACTTTAGATCACTTTACACTTTAGCTCACTTGAAACTTTTTTTATGTACCCTGCCCTGCCAAAATCATACAAAGGTATATTTCCATTTAAAATCGGAACCACCTCATTCATATATCCGGATAGCTATGTCCAGAATGTTAAAATGCTTGCCCCCTATCTTGATGAAATCGAGATGATTTTGTTTGAAAGTACTCCGAACGTCCTGCCTTCAAATCATGAAATAAAAGAACTTTCCTCTTTAGCAAATGAATACGATCTTTCCTATAATATTCACCTCCCCCTCGATATATCACTGGGAGCGCCGGACTCCTCAATACGACATTTTGCCATAGAAACCATAAAACAGGTCATGGACCTTACAGCCTCCCTTTCCCCAACCACATATACCCTCCACCTGCCCTATGGAGAAATCGATTTTGAAAATGAACGGATTAAAAGATGGAAAGAGCATACATACCATAGCATGGATACTCTATGCACTTTTGGTTTCAACAGCAGAACAATATCAATCGAAACCCTGAATTACCCGATCGAATGGGTGGAAGAAATCCTGATCGACTTTAATCTTTCCGTCTGCATGGATCTTGGCCATTTGATTTTATACGGATTGGATATGAAAGATGTTTTTGACAGGTATAAAAACAGAACTTCAATTATCCATCTCCATGGAGCCAACGAAAGTCAAGACCATCAGCCTTTGGAGCTTTTGTCAAAATCGAATTTAAAGACTATTCTTAAAATGTTAAAACGATTCAAAGGCATTGTATCCATAGAGGTCTTTTCTTATGATCATCTAAACGCATCACTGAGATATCTTGAAAGTGTCTGGAAGATGCATGAAGTTTAAATTCAAAGTTTTCATTTTTTACTTGACTTTTATTCTACTTTTTCTTTATGAGATCTAATTGTTCAGACGCTCATTTTGAGCTTAATAGGGAACCCCGTTAAAATCGGGGACGGGCCCGCCGCTGTAACCCTGCCTTTTTCCGAGTTTACTTAGAAAAAGGAACCCTTTTGGCCATCGTGTGCCACTTTTCGAATATGGATGGGAAGGCTGCTAAAAGGGCGGGGGAGTCAGAAGACCTGTCTGAACAAAAGGCATTGAGACCTTTGAAAAACGCAAATTTTTGCTTGAGTTCAATTCGAAGATTCCGGACTTTGATCGGGGGAAGGCGAAAATTTTAACCACCCCAGTACGATCTGCCGGGCCTACGGGGCAGGCAGACATACATTAAGTATTTCGAGGATTAACCCGCCAAAGTTCGGTGGCGGGTTAAAATTTGAGTCTGACCCCAGAGGAATAGGCTTCGCATTCCACAGGGCAAGCACAGAAATTGGTCAAAAAGGAACACTTTGCAAAGGTT
>JAOUGB010000013.1 GCA_029857875.1 Desulfobacteraceae bacterium
GAAATACTCTTCTATTGGATGAGGGCATCTGTCTTCTACAGCCAGTTGTCCGCTTTCTGAACATACAACCCGTTTAACAACTCCCGGCGGCATCCTAAACCAACCCCCCGACACATATTGGGGCAAGGCATTCATGAGACCGGCCCAAATCGGCAAGGCGGCTTTCGAGCCTGAGGCGTAAATAGAAGCGCCATCATCGAATCCCACCCATATCAAAGCCAAAATGTCCGGCGTATATCCCACAAACCATGCATCTCTATAATCGTTGGTGGTGCCGGTCTTGGCGGCAACCGGAAAAGCTATTCCCATCTCCTTTAATGAATTTGCGGTGCCATTCTCCACAACACTTTGTAATAATGAACTCATGATAAAGGCTTTTTCAGGTGTTGTAACCTGCTTGATGCTCATATGTCTTCGTTCCATAACGACATTATTCTCGTCCAATACTTCTTTCAGGGCCAACGGATAAGATAGTACACCATCTGCAGCAAAAGGACAATAGGCACGCGCCAGCTCTAACGGTATCACCTCAAAGGATCCCAACGCAATGGAGGGATACGGTTTTAAAGGGGTCGAAAACCCGAACTTGCTCGCCGTGCTAATGATTTGATCTATCCCCACTTGCATGGCCAGGTCAACCGTTGCCAAATTTATGGATCTCGCCAGAGCATTTCTCATCCGCACGCGTTCCTCCGTCATCGGTGTATAGTTCTGGGGTATCCATTCTTTTCCATCAATTTCATAAATTCTGGATTCATTGGACAGTATGGAGGCCGGCGTAAATTTGTCCAATCCACTCAGATATACTAAAGGCTTGAATGCACTACCGGGTTGTCTCCGTGCCTGCGTAATTCGATTGAACTGGCTTGCACTGTAATTGCGCCCGCCTACCATGGCCAAGACATAACCGGTTTTGGGCTGCATAACAATAACAGCTCCCTGCAGTTGTTTTTGGGGATCTGTACGGTTCAATTCCGGGTTTGCCTTCTCCAGCGAATCCAGGCCCCTTTTCAGTGCGTTTTCCGCAGCCATTTGGACCTGGGTGTCCAAAGTTGTATAAATCGACAACCCAAGACTGGATAAGTCTTGAGGAGAATACAGCACTGTAAGCTGCTCGGACAGGTAGTCCATAAAATAAGGTGCCGTTTTCCCATAAGACGCATAACCAACCGCCTCTACAGGTAAAGGCAACGCCATTTTCAGTTCTTCATCGGAAATCCATCCCTGCTCATACATGGCGTTCAGCACCATGTTTCTCCGTTTTTGACAACGGTCTTTATCAATATAAGGAGAATAATGGTTGGGACCCCTGATTAGACCGGCCAGAGTCGCGGCTTCAACCAGGGAAAGGTTGCTCACAGGTTTGCCAAAATAGAAAAAAGACGCTTCACCGATACCGTTTATCGCTTCTGATGCTTTCTGTCCCAGATAGATTTCGTTGAGATAAATTTCGAGTATTTCATTCTTCTCATACATCACTTCAATGGTAAGAGACATGAAAAGCTCTTTTAGTTTTCGAATGAACGTCCTCTTGTGTGTAAGAAAATAATTTTTGGCCAATTGCTGGGTAATGGTAGATCCCCCTTGACGTATGGAGGCATGACGCAGGTTAGTGTAAATCGCCCTCAATATTCCCTTTGGATCCAGCCCCTTGTGTGTGTAAAACCGACGATCTTCTGCGGCTAAAACAGCATAGATGACATGCTGAGAAACTTGATCTATGGAAACAAGTTGTCGTCGTTCTCGATGAGGGCCAAAAAATAACATTACCTCCTCCGGCTCAAGCTCCAAAATGGGAAGCAGCTGACCTGTATTTAAATTGGTTATCGATTCTATTTGATTTTCATCAAATATGATCTGAACAGGAATGCCTTCCTTGTATCTCGACGGGACGATAAAATCGTGAAGATAAAATTGTATAAATGATGCAGACCGATTGAGCTCACCCTTATTCACCGGCTTTTGAGCAACTTCCCGATACCCCAAGCGGCGCAGTTTTTCATTAAAAAGTGCGCGATTTGTTTTTTGCCCAGGGTATAATATTGTCGTATCTGAATAAACTTTGGAAGGAATACTCCATCGCCGCCCTGAAAATCTTTTGTCTATTTGGATGGATAGATACCAGCAATACACCAGCATAATTCCAAATATGAGGACAATAGCCGGCAGATACCACTTAATCAGCCGTTTAAGGGTAATATTTATGGATCGTTTTTTCTTTGTCATTTGTGTTTAAGGTGATTTTTTTCGAAGATGAGTTTCGATTGAATATCAAAAGAAGAATAATGAGACAATAGAATATTGGAATGTCGAAAACCCCAGCTTTGCCGGGGCTGGAATGCTGGGTATAAGATCTGGCATAACCTATTTAATTTGTTAAAAGATCCTTTAAACCCATCATTTTTTCCGGCCTTCCTTGAACTCGAACAAAAACTTCTATTTTTCTAAGGTCTCAACTTGATGTTTCTGAATTTCTATCCCACTATGAACACAATAAAGAGGGATAAACAACCTCAAGTTGCGTATCTGAATATGACTAATAAGACTTTGAAATCGCAAGCCGAAATAATTTTTTTCAGTTCAATTTATAGCAGGGATGAATGCCGCCGTTGGCGCTTTGTACTGAAACCGATGATAAATCCAAGAATAAGCACACCGGCTCCGCTTAAGAACCATTTAATATTTTTGTTCCAAAGCAGTTTTGTTAACTCATCCTCATACTTTTCAGCTTTTTGAGTCTGTGCCGCGAGTTTAGAAGTTGATTCTTTATATTTTGCTTGTAGATCCAAGAATTGTTTGGACTCTCTTTTGAGAGTTTCATAAGATTTGCCGAGGTCACTTTGTTTTGTTTCACTGGTGTTAAGATCGATGCTGAGCTTTTTATTTTCGGCTTTGAGTGCCGTGTTTTCTTCCATGAGTGATGCGACTTTGGTTTGAAGAATACTGTGATTTCCCTTTAATGCTTCCAATTGTATACTGTCCGGGGTTTGATCGGTAATAAAACGGCTGATCACCCAGCCCTCCTTGTCATTTTGCAATCGGATCAGAGTCCACTCATCTTCAGCTTTCAGAATTTCCACCTCTTGTCCGACACTCAGCAAAGCAATTATTTTTCGGTCTGTTGCAGGTCCCGTCCGCATGGTTACTTTCATGCTGTCATTAATATAATACTTTGTTTCAGCCAACACTGCTGTGGATAACAAAAAGAGACATATTCCGACAATACCCAGGGTTCTCATATAAGATTTCATAGATTCAAAGCTCCTGCTACTACCTGAATTTTGAATGATAATCTGATTGTTTATTGAAATGAATCATAACCTTCGTGGAAAGTCAACCACCAATTCAAGTTAATGAAAATAAATCGCATCGTTTTCGGTAAGTTACACAACTGTCATTTAATTTCTATTCGCTTTTGCCTGAATACCCTTCAGTAATCAGCGCAAAGCAAAGATCCCTTCCAAACGGAGCTGAGGAGAGCTTTATTGTACGAGAGCTTTTAAAATTTTTCATTCGTGAGCTATACGTTTTTGTTTAAAACTTCTCTGATTTTTCCTGATAGACTTTTTAGGTTAAAGGGCTTTTGAATAAAACCGTTACATCCCCTTTTTAATATTTCCGTTGCCTGTCCATCAACACTGTAGCCACTTGAAAGAAGAACCTTAACTTTAGGATCGATTGTCTTTATTTTATCATAGACCTCGCTCCCCCCCACATCGGGCATAATCATATCCAAAATAATCATATCAATATTATCCTTGTTCTCTTGATATATCTGAATCGCCTCTTTGCCGCCTCTGGCTTCAAAGACGGTGTATCCAAGTTTTTCCAACAACTGGACACCAACATCAATGATCATCTCTTCATCATCCACCAGCAAGATGGTTTCATCCCCCTCTTCGATGCGCTCGCTAAGTATCGGGTCTTTTTGAATCAACGCCTCCGATGCGGGGATATAAATGCTAAAAACCGATCCATGTCCTTTTTCGGATTCAACATCGATATATCCACTATGTCCTTTTACTATCCCATATGTAGATGCCAGCCCAAGTCCTGAACCCAGACCCATTTCCTTGGTGGTAAAAAACGGTTGGAAAATGCGTGTGATGGTTTTTTGATCCATCCCCGTACCGTTGTCTTTTACTTTTATCATAACATATTTGCCGGGTTTGGGAGTATAGGGCTTACCTTTCATTTCTTTATGCGTAACATTGGCAGTTTGCAGAAATAGATCTCCTCCTCCCGGCATGGCATCGGCAGCATTTATAAAAAGATTTATGAGGACCTGCTCAATTTGAGATCCATCCGCCTTTACCAAAAATAGATCTTCAGCAAGGTCCGTGAAAATGACGATCTCCTTTCTTGCCCTACCAAATGCAGCAGAACTTTCTTTTATGATTTTGTTTAAATTTATGGGTCTAAGCTCATATTTACCTTTCCTTGCATATCCAAGAAGTTTGCTCGTCAGCTCGGAACCACTTTGAATCAACCTTTCAACGGTTTTTAAACGTTCGTAATTGGGATCATCGGGTCCGATATCATACAAAGTCAGAGAAATGTTGCCCAGCATCCCCATCATCAGATTGTTAAAATCATGTGCAATTCCTCCGGCCAGTGTTCCAATAGCCTCCATCCTTTCGATATAATGTAGCTGAGCTTCAACCCTTTTCTTCTCCGAAATATCACGGAGAATGAAAAGTGTGCCCATAGGTTTCCCCTTATGGTCGTTATGGCGCGAAACACTTACGCTGACATCTAACAAACGTCTGTCTTTCGTGCGGCATTTTGTCTCAAAACTATTACACGGTGTTCCCTGTTCCACAAGATCCTGAATAACAGCCACAATAGATTCTTTTTTGAATTCATGGTCAAACGGTATCTGCCTGCCTTTCATTTCCTCCAAAGTCCACCCAAATATCTCGGTAAACGCAGGGCTTATAAATTCGACCTTTCCTTCCAGATCATAGGTGACGATGGCGTCAGCACTACATCGAAAAAAAGAACGGTATAGTTCTTCTATCTTTTTAGCTTCCGCATAAAGATCCTTGTTTCTTTTTTCGCTTTCCCTCAGCGCTCTCTCCGACCGATTTCTCATGGCTATCTCTTCATGGAGGACTTCATTAACTGAGGAAAGGACCTTTACTTCCATTTTCTCTGCAAAATAAATCGCACAAAGGGCTAAAAAACCGACCAGGAAAAATAGAAGATGAAGGCCCTGAGGATAGTCCGGTGGGGTGTTTTGCAGTTCGTTAATCAGCGACAGTGTATGCCATTCTTTAAAGACCCCCAAAGAAATGAATAACACCGCCAGTAAAAAGAGGTATATGCTCGCAAATCTTATATGTCTCATTAATATCGAATTTCGAAACAATTTATTTTAATATCAGCATCTTATATATGCCAGCCGGTCATCTAACTGCAATAATTTAATATCGTATATCAGATTCAAATATGAAATCAATATATTTTAGCTTCCTTTTTACATAGATATACAATAGTTCATTAAAGTCATGGGCCGGAGAATCTTAATTTTAAACGGAATGGATGATATCCTTTTAAAAAGCGTGTACGGTTTGAGTGGTTTAAGGCTCGCTATAAAGGACAGACGCATACCGAATAAAATAACATCAGTTCCCGGTTCCTTCCCCTGCAAAACGCCCCATAGATTCAACTTGACATCAATTAATTTTTATATGTAAAAATAGAAATTTAAGAGGACAAACCATAATTCAAATATATTGAGATATGTTACGCGTTCAAACAGGTCTTGAAAATTTATTAGCATCTCCACCAAAATGGATATTCAGGAATCGAATCGGACTTCTGTGCAATCCAGCTTCGGTTGACCAAAATTTTTGTCATGCCAGTGAATTGATCAACCGGAAATTTCCGGATCAACTCAAGGCATTGTACTCGCCCCAGCACGGATTTTTTTCGGAAAAGCAGGATAACATGATCGAATCGGGTGATATGATCGACCCCGTATTAAAAATTCCTGTTTTTAGTCTTTACGGTCAAACACGAATCCCTGATAAAAAAATGTTAGACCCCATCGATATCCTTATCATCGACCTACAGGATGTTGGCACACGTGTTTACACCTTTATTTATACCATGTCGTATTGCCTTGAAGCTGCAAAAAAGTTCGACAAAAAAGTTGTTGTCCTCGATCGGCCGAATCCTATAAATGGTCGCATGATAGAAGGGAATATTTTGACTCCTGAATGCGCTTCATTTGTCGGAAGATATCCCATCCCCATGCGCCACGGACTGACCATAGGCGAACTTTCCCTTTTATTTAACAATGAATTCGGTATCGGGTGTGATCTTGATGTCATCCCCATGCAAGGCTGGAAAAGAAATATGTTTTTTACCGACACGGGCCTTCCATGGATACCACCATCACCCAACATGCCATCACCTGTAACTGCTATGGTTTATCCGGGGCAAGTATTGTGGGAAGGAACCAATGTTTCAGAAGGTAGGGGCGTCACCCTTCCATTTGAAATATTCGGCGCCCCGTTTCTTAATACAAAACACTTGCTGTCGACGTTGGGTAAAAACGAACTCCCGGGCATCATACTCAGACCGATTGTATTTGAACCGACATTCAACAAATGGAGCGGCTCGGCATGCAATGGATTTCAAATCCACATAACAGATCCATATGAATTCAAGCCATATATCACGACTCTTAAACTTCTCCATGCCGTAATCTTTCATCACAACAATATGTTTCAATGGAAGCGGACACCGTACGAATATGAATTTGAAAAACTGCCCATAGACCTAATCATTGGGGATAAAAAAATTCGACAGCGTATCGAAAGTTTAGATGATATATACGCCATAGAAAAATCATGGTTTAAAGATCTGGAAACGTTCGCGGAAACAAGCAGGAAATTTCATCTTTACACTTAAATTGATAGCGATCAGGGATTAGGGGTCAGGAGTCAGGAGTTAAAACCGAAATGAGTAAATTATTGATTGATGATCGTCGATCGGGAGAAGTCGCTTCACTCCGCCAATTCATATTTAAAATGGCTGCAATCCTTAAATCATCAATCATCAATCGAAAATCATTAATTTTTCATAAATTTAAAAACGTCGATTGGGCTAATTTTTGCCGCTAAATGCACGAAATCCACAATCAAGGTTCCAACATCCGGTGACCAATGACAAATGATAACATCAACTGGAAACGGATGGTTTTCAAAAACAACAAAGTCTGGTTGGCAACAGATCAGGATCAAAAACCGATTACAAAAAACGGTAAGGTGCTGATCAGATATCAGCTTGATCAGGATTACGAATACTGGGTCCTTTCTAAAAATATAAAACCCATCGATTCTTTACAAAGGAAGGAAAAAACCGAAAAAGGAGAAAAATCAACCCGAAAATCGTCAAAACAAAAGGGCACGAAAACAAAATCCGATACGGAATTTTTGGTTGAAACATCTTGTGATGATGCCATTAATATCTACACAGACGGAGCATCTGCAGGAAATCCCGGTCCGTCGGGAATCGGCGTGGTTTTGCGCTTTGGCAAACATGAAAAAGAGATATCAAGATATATCGGTATTACCACCAACAACATGGCAGAACTCGAAGCCATCCGATCGGGTCTTATGGCTGTAAAAAGTTCGAATCTTCCGGTACGGGTCTTTACAGACAGCAGATATGCTTACGGCGTCCTTACTAAAGGATGGAAGGCAAAGAAAAATCAGGACATCATAGAATCCATCAAGAAAATCCTTTCAAAATTCAATGATCTGAAATTCATCAAGGTAAAAGGGCATGTCGGTATCGAAGGAAATGAAAGAGCCGATTTTCTTGCGACTTCTGCCATAAAAAAAGCCAAGATCAAATGACACAATACCCGAGTCTTGCATGAAATTTGATCCGGATATTAAAGCCTCCAGCTTGTGCAAAATTCAGGGAATACCTGCGATTTCCCATGAAAACACCAAGATAAAAAACAATAAGCGCCCGCTTATATCTGCAAGGCGCTTATATAGATTTTTGAAAAGGTCACAACAACATTCACCGTCTGCCGGCAGTCGATAGACCTGTCAATCAAAACTTTTTACGTACGTTTAAACGTACTGCATGTTTTGGCTTTTTAGATTTTTGCCCACAATAAAAATCCGTACTTAAGAGGCAACTCTTTATCTTATTCTTTTTCGGCTTTTAAAGTTTCAATTTCCTTTTTCAGTTCATCAATTTCCTTTTTGTAATCATCGGTTTTGTCAGTGCTGACAGAAGTATCAACTGTTTTATCCTCTTTCTTCCAGGAATCTTTAAGTTCGTCAAAACCCAGATAAAGAGCCAAACCACCGCCAAGAAGAAGCATCACCGGGATAGCACCGGCCAAAAGTTGCAAAAAGGGTTTCCACCATATGGACATGCCAATGAGACCCAATACAGCTCCGACCGCCCCACCAATTAATGTTTTCATAAAAAATCATCCTCCTTTAATTTGAATTAAAATTTAAATCGGCTTGTTTGTTATCATGCGTTATTCCTGAAACCGTACAGACTTTTTTTGTGCTGGCAAAAAACACTTGGACCAGAATAAGATATCTTGTAAATACGTATAGTTGTTAATAGCAGATTAAGATTTTGAAAACTATCACAACTTATTTTGTAACGCAAGCTTAAATTTGCCAAACAAGAATCTTTATAATGACACCGTTGTTTTTTTGAACGTTGTCCTATCCTGCTCCAACAAGATATTTTGCCTTAATAGTTTCAAACAAAATTTATATTTGTAAATTTTTGTATTTTAGTCTACCATTTTTAAAATTTCTCTCTCATTCGTCATTAAGCAATGTTGGGACTTCACCATGCTAAAATGGATTAAATCAAAACGGGAAAAATATAAAGAAAAAGAAGATATCGATCCAACAGTTCAGGACGATTATGATCATTATTTTTGTCAGCTCCCGGATAATATCGGTGCGATACCAAGCTTTATCCTCAAACTTTTCTTTTCCGGCGTAAAGGTTATCAGGGAACAGACCCTTGACTTAAATAGTCTCCACAAAGAGGGTATTGTCGTCTATGTAACCAAGTACAAAAGTTACTTTAGGTATCTTTTTTATTACACGCGTTACAAACAGGATCGTCTTCCATTTCCTCAAATAGGTTTCGACTATAGCGTGGTATTCTGGCAACCGATATCCCGCATTTGGAAGATCGCATTTTCGCACATCAAGTACTTTATCCATAACTTTGGACTGCCTGATCCCTACCAAAGGGGTTACTTTCAAAAGGAACTCCTAAATGGACGGTCGGCACTCCTTTCGCTGGTTGAACAGAGAGGTTTCCATCGAAGGTTTATAAAAGCAAAGACAGACCCTGTCCAATATCTTATCAAAATGCAACAATCCATCGATCGTCCTATTTTTCTTGTCCCAAAACTTATGTTTTTTGATAAAAATCCCCATCGATCGATGCCGAGCGTCATCGATTTTCTCTTTGGCACCAAAGAAAACCCCGGGAAAATGAGACGCCTGTTCATGCTATTTAAGAATCCGGGCAAAGTTTTTGTGGAAACATCCGAACCGATCAACCTCAAAACTTTTCTTAGTCTTGAAGAAAATCAAAAAAGAAATATCGATTATCAGGCTCTTGCATTAAGACGAACACTGCTGTCTCAAATTAATCGACACCGTCAAAGCATCACGGGCCCGGTTTTAAAATCAAGATTAGAGATGAAGGAAAACATCCTCACAAGAGAACGACTCCAAAATTTTATGGAACACCATTCACAAGCCCGAAATATCCCGATTCAGAAGGTACAAAAAGAAGCAAGTGCTTTTCTTGATGAGATAGCTGCCAACTACAATATCATTGTGATTAAACTGGCTTCTATGATGTTAACATGGTTTCTGAATACCTTGTTTGATGGGTTTACGATCAACGAGGATGGCCTGAATCGCGTAAAAAACATGTCCAAAAAGGGACCTGTGATTTTCATTCCTTGTCACAAAAGTCACATCGATTACCTGATACTTTCTTATCTTTTGTATAACAATAACATGCCATGCCCACATGTGGCTGCGGGGAAAAATCTGTCTTTCTGGCCGATGGGTCCGCTATTCAGATGGGGTGGCGCCTTTTTTATTCGACGGACATTCAAGGGAGCAGTGCTCTATTCAAAGGTTTTTTCAGAATATATTCACAATTTACTCGCTGAAGGCTTTAATATCGAATTCTTCATCGAGGGCGGCCGAAGCCGAACCGGCAAATTGATCCTTCCCAAACTGGGGCTTCTTTCGATCCTTCTCAATGCATATAAAAACGGCGCCTGTGAAGATCTGATCTTTGCACCGATTTTCATAGGTTACGACAGGGTTCTGGAAGAAAGTTCATACCTTCACGAAATCGAGGGAAAAGAAAAGCAGCCTGAGAGTTTTATGCAAGTGATCAAAGCAAGAAAATTTTTAAATAAAAGATATGGAAGAATCTATATACAATTCCATGATCCCATATCTCTTAAAGATCTTTTGCTTCAATACGGTACACCCATTGAAGATATGCCGGCCAAAGAGTTTAACATTCTCTGCCGTAACTTAGGGCACAGGATGATCAACGCTATTAACAGTGTTTCTGTTGTAACGCCACATGCCCTTGTTGCAGCTGCTGTTTTGAACTGTGCCAAAAAAAGTTTTTCTTTTGATCATCTCATGTCCCACGTTGAAACATATATGAACTACCTTTTATCTCAAAAAGCCAAACTGGCTGACACCCTTCTGTTGGATCATGTTAATACCATAGAACGCGTGCTTGACACTTATGTGCAAAGAAAATTTATTGATAAGGTTACCAAAGACCCGGACGCCCTGCACGCCGACGCGCTATTTAAAGTCAATGAAAACAAACGCCCAAACCTCGAATATTACAAAAACAACTGTATCTCCTTTTTCGTTCCGGCAGCCATTGCCGCCCTTACCCTACTTGTTAAAGATGCCTTCCAGTTTTCAGCATCCGACCTGCACGCTGACTACAATTTTCTTCAGTATTTCTTTAAATATGAATTCGCATATGACGTCGACAAGACACCTGAATATTTTGTGAGAAAAAATCTCAAGGCTTTTATTGACGAAGCCATTTTAATGCCGCATCCTAAATTGCCTGACACTTACAATTTGACGTCTTCCGGTTTTAGAAAACTTCAACTTTTTTCAAGATTCCTGAAACCATATTTTGAATCATACTGGATCGTATTAAACTATTTTATGAAATATCCTCAAAATTCCATTAAGGCCAAAGAACGATTGAAAAAAATTGAAACCATCGGAAATCGTATGTACAAAAAGAAGGAAATCGAACGAATAGAAGCTCTTTCCATAATCAATTACAATAACGGGATAGAATTTTTTAACTACAATGGCGTAAAGGGGTCGGATGATAACGAGAAAATATTATTCTATGCCGACGGAATTCATAAATACCTAAACTGTCTGTAACCGTTTACAGGTTCAGGGTTCAACGTTCAGGGTTAAGGACAAAGAAGGCATTGAAAACCCTAATGACTCGTTAAAAGGCTCATTTCCCCAAGTAATTGCCAATTTGGCTCCAAATTTTGGATTACGCCTGATGAAGCTGACGCTTTTCTCGTAAATACGCATCCCAAATGCAGTCCCGGGACGAGAATGGAACTTTAAACCCCTGAACACGTACGTTACTATTCACTCGTTACTATTTACTCGTTACTATTTACTCGTTACTATTTACTCGTTACTATTTACTATTTACTGTTTTCTATTTACTATTTACTAATCACTGTTTACCATTTAAAATGAAGGCACTCATCCTTGCCGCAGGTCTTGGTACGAGACTCAGGCCCTATTCTGATGACACACCCAAACCGCTGTTTACCATTGCGAACCGTCCACTGCTGGATATCATTATCTCCAATCTTATAGATTCCGGCTGTAAAGCAATTATCGTCAACACGCATCATCTGCATCAAAAGATAGATTTTTACTTGGCCCGAAAAAAATATCCGGTTCCGGTCACAACCCGCCATGAGCCCGAGATTCTCGGAACAGGAGGCGCCATAAAGAACGTTGCCGATTTTTGGAACAATACCCCCTTTATGGTCATAAACAGTGACATTGTTACAGATATAGATTTTAAAGGCGTTTATGAATTTCACTTAAATCATCGTCATCCGGCAACGCTGGTTCTGCACAACGATCCGGAGTTTAACACCGTAGCATTAAATAAAGATGGTTTTATTCAAGATTTTGATGGACGTTTTCCCATAACCGACCCTTGTGATTCCGCCATCAATGGTTCAAAGCCATTCGGGTTGGAAGAATATACAAGACTCACCTTTACCGGAATACAGGTTCTGAATCCGGAATTGCTTGAGTTAATCCCTGATAATGTATTTTTTAGCATTATCGATGGTTATAAAAAGCTTCTATCTCAAAATAAAAAAATATGTGCATACATTACAAAAGACCACTACTGGAAAGATCTCGGAACCCCCGAAAGATACAGACTGGCGGTTTTCGATAAAATGGCCCCCGAAGCTTTCAAACAGGCTTTTCCCGGAATGGCGGGCAACAAAATTGTCCAAACTGAACTTTACGGGGATGGATCAGACAGGAAATGGTACCGCGTAAACCGTGGAAATCAATCCCTTGTGATGGCTGATCACGGCATCAGGCAAGATGATTCAACCTGTGAAGCAGACGCTTTTGTTGCCATCGGCCTTCACCTGCACGCCAAAGGCATACCGGTACCGAAAATTTATAGTTATGATACCTTTTCCGGCCATGTGTTCATGGAAGACTTAGGAGATATTAACTTTCAAGCTTTTGTAAAAAACACCAAAAATCAGGACAACGTCGTCTCACACTATAAATTGCTCATACAGCATATCGGAAAACTCTCTATGGACGGGGGCAAGGATTTTGATCCGGCCTGGACCTATCAGACCGCCTATTATACCAAGGACCTCATCATTGAGAAGGAATGCCGTTATTTTGTCGATGCTTTTCTAAAGGGTTATTTGAAAATGGACATACGTTTCCAGGATTTTGAAGATGAATTCAGATCTCTCGCAGACAAGGCATTAAAATTTTCCATTAATGGGTTCATGCATCGTGACCTGCAATCCAGGAACATCATGGTAAAAAACAATCGTTTTTATTTTATTGACTTCCAGGGTGGACGGCTGGGACCGGTTCAGTACGATCTTGCTTCTTTACTCATCGATCCCTATGTTAATCTATCCCGGCCTGTTCAAGATATCCTATTGAAATTCGGCGTGGAAACGCTTTCACCGGTTATCCGTATCGACCCGGACAAGTTTCTTTCCTGTTATCAATACTGCGCCATCACCCGGAATCTGCAAATTTTGGGGGCCTTTGGTTTTCTGAGCCGTATAAAGAAAAAAACATACTTTGAAAAATACATCCCAAATGCTATAAAATCATTAAAATATAATCTTTCTTTTTTTGGGAATACAGAATTTCCCAATTTAACATCGATTGTCAAGGAAATAGGAGGTGCGAGATGAACCGTATAAAACTCATGGTAAACGGATTACCCGGAAATATGGCCGCTAATGTTGTTAAACACGCTCTTTTAGACAACCGGTTTGAATTGATTACTCAATCGCTGACCGGGCCGGAAATCACCGACACCGAAACCGTCATCGATTCTGTTTCCTTCGATCTGATTCAGCCCCAAGACCGGGATCAGTCTATTTTAGCCATAAAGGATAAAGAAGGTCTGTTTTTGAGCGTGGACTATACCCACCCTTCGGCAGTCAACAGCAATGCTGAATTTTACTGTCGGCATGGACTTCCCTTTGTCATGGGCACAACGGGCGGAGATCGTCAGGGCCTTGACGAGACGGTCCGGAAATCTTCAATCCCTGGGGTCATCGCACCAAATATGGCCAAGCAAATTGTTGGTTTTCAAGCCATGATGGAATATGCAGCCAACACTTTTCCTGATCTTTTCAAAGGATATTCTCTTGAGATCAAAGAAAGTCATCAGAAAGGAAAGGCAGACACCAGCGGAACTGCAAAAGCGATGGTCCGGTATTTTACCAGCCTGGGGTTGGCGTTTGCTGAAAATGATATTATAAAAGAACGCGATCCCCATATACAAAAAACCGTCTGGGGTATCCCCGAAAGATACCTTGAAGGCCATGGATGGCACACTTACAGTCTTGAATCAGGAGACAAAACGGTCCGATTCGAATTTACACACAATGTCAACGGTCGAGATGTCTATGCTCAGGGAACCCTTGACGCACTGATTTATCTTAACAAAAAAGTGGCTGAAGGCGCACAGGGACAAGTTTTTTCAATGATTGATGTGCTAAAAGGGGTTTAAGTAGTGCCCATCTTAGATCCCGCCACGCGGGGGAGGAACAGACTTTGGTTCTCTCCAGAGGCCTCGTTTTTTGGAAATAGGAATTAGGAATTAGAAAATAGATAACTGCAAAGGGACGTAAATGTAATTAGAAGATGAGAAGGTTGGAAATCAAGAAAATGTGCCGACCTTCCGTTCTTCTCACCTTCTTACTTTCTTATTTTTCAAAATATTTGTGTTTATCCGTGGGTTCCCTTATCCTCTTTCCTATTTTCTCTTTCCTATTTCTGGCTTAAAGGTCTCTCGATAATTTTCATGAAACATTCAGGATAGATCCCTTTTCCACTATCTCATATGCTTTTTCGAGGGCTGCATCCAGTTTCTCCGGTTTGCTTCCGCCGGCTTGGGCCATATCCGGTCTGCCGCCGCCGCTGCCGCCGACAACGGCCGCGACCTGCTTGACGATCTCTCCGGCATGAAACCGGTGGGTCAGGTCTTTGGACACAATGACGATCAGCATGGCTTTATTGCCGGCGGCACTTCCCAGGACCACGATGCCCGAC
>JAOUGB010000400.1 GCA_029857875.1 Desulfobacteraceae bacterium
GGAATGTCCTCGACTTTTCTATTAATTTCCATCTCAACCTCCTACGAAAAAACCATTTTTTTAGGGTCGGACCACGCTAAGTATTTGAAAAATTGTATAAAGAGCTCTAAAAATAGTCGTTTTTAGCTTGGAAGATCTCTATCTCACTAGTATCGGCATGCCCAAAAGTGGCCAGATGGTGACTATGGCGATCCCCAGGACGATCATCAGAATGATACTCATCCATACGCCGTGTCGGAAGAATTCACCAGGTGTAAACTGCATCGATTCATAGGCAATGGCATTTGGCGCCGCACCGATCAGGAGCATGAAAGGCATACCGGCTGTGACGAGGGAGGCATATAGGATAACCTCGGGAGCTACACCAAGATACTTTGCAATGACGAGGGAAACAGGCAATGTGATGGCTATGGCCGCCACGTTCATAATGAAGTTGGTCATCAGCAGCACGAAGAACGCAATACTCAGCACGAAAACCAACCAATTCGCCTTCTGGAACATGATGAGCCAGTTAACGGCCATCCACTGAGCAGCGCCTGTTTGCCAAAGGCAGAACCCTATGCTCATGGCGCCACTAAAAAGGAGGATGATGTTCCATGGGATCTCCTCGAGTTCTCTTACCGTGAGAACCTTGAAAATGAAAAACATGAGTGTCGAGATAAGCATCAGACTCGCTCTATCCTGCGATTTTAGAATTGGCACAAAGGACTGAAGTCCCATGATGAATACCACGAAAATAACGCAGATGATCACGAATATCTCATTCCGTGTGATGGGTCCAAGTTCTGACGAAAGCTCCTTCACCCTATCTCTCAACCCGTCTATCTTCTCTCTTTCAGGTTTTAGAAAGATCATCAGATAGACCCAAATGAGAATAACCATAAGCCACCCTACGACGAACAGGAATTGCGGGATCGCAAAGAAGCCGATGTCCTTCCCGGTGAACTCTCGGAACATACCTGCCGCCGCAGGAGCGCGTGCGGAACCGAGCATGGAGATGATACTCCCCGCACCTGCGGCGTATGCCATGCCTATAAAGAGTGACTTGCCGAACTTCGTTCGCTCACTGCCTTTCCCGTAAAGGTCATTGATGGCGAGCATGATGGGAAATACCGTAGCTGCCGCAGCTGTATGGGCCATGAAGTGAGAAAGACCAGCCGTTACTACGAGGCATCCGAGCATGATCATACTGGTCCTGTCTCCCACGACTTCAAGCATTTTGTATGCAAGGCGTTTCGTAAGCCCTGTCTTTGTGAAGGCAAGCCCCACAACGACGGAACCGAATATAAACATGACCGACGGGTCCATGAAGTCCCTGAACGCATCTTTTGCAGGCCGGATTGCAAAGAGACCTTGCATCACACCGATTGCGATGCTTGTCACGCCAATCGGCAATACCTCGAAGACCCACCATGTTCCGGCCAGCAAGAACAGTGCGATGGCAGCCTTGCCTTCTTTTGTTAACTTGAACACCTTTCCTGTTGGATCGACGGCATCACTCCAAGGCGGCATAAAATAAATAGCAAGGAAAAGCGAAAGTCCCAACAAAAGGAAGAAAATCCTTGACCATACGATCTTTCTTTCAGGCTTTAGAGAAAGTGTCGGTTTTCCTGCATCGGATTCTCTTCTTAATTCGGCTGTTGTCTTACCCTCAAATGCGTTTGCCGACATAGCTAAACCCCTCTTTGTAATCGCTATGGAATATCAACTTTTTCAGTGAGACTAAACCCGGCATGCCTTGATCCTGTCACAAACCTCTTTGAACACATCGCTAAGGTGCAAAATTCCGACGATGTCATTTCCTCTCGAAACTGGCAAGGAATGACGGCTGGAGATAACCAGCTGATGAATGGCCTTATCCAGCGAAGTTTCCTCATCAAGGTATCCCGCTGAAATAGAATGCATGATGTCTTTCACTTTTATATCATCGGCTTTCTTGCAGATATCCATGAGCGGTGTCCGCCATAGAGAATGGCCCTCCATCATCAATTTGATAAACTCCGGACTGAAACCAAACCGCGACGTTTCCTTGAGAGTTTCCATCGGTCTGAACTTCGGCTCCAACCCCTTTATCACGTCCCACTGGTCCAACGTTCCTACGATCCGACCGGCCTTGTCGATTACCAGTGTGGTTGGGTGTTTTTCTCTATCTTGATCGGCCTTCTTTTGTGCCTCCTCCAAGGCAAGAACCGCTTCATAGAGCGTGGCATTTTCTGAAACAGTGCCATACTCGCCAAGGGGAACCATTATGCTTTTCACATTGATTTCTTTCATCGAAAACTCCTCGGAAAGCTTCGATTAGAAGACACATGTCATATCACCGGCCTTCTTACACTCGCTTGTAACTTCTTGCTCGGAAAAACCATCGCAAGATCTTTGTTTTCGATCAGTATTGCAATATAGCTGCGGACATAAACATAACCTACCAAAATTTCTATCAATATGCAATTTTTTTGTGGGGTAGTACCAAATGAACTATAAAACTTTACCTGACCTCCAAAAATTGATCCAGTTTTTAAGTTAGAGATATGTTAAGATTTGAGACATGCAAAAAGAGGGACGGGGTTGAATTTA
Organism: Desulfobacteraceae bacterium; assembly: GCA_029857875.1. GTDB lineage: Bacteria > Desulfobacterota > Desulfobacteria > Desulfobacterales > UBA11574 > UBA11574. The sequence goes on from JAOUGB010000400.1 coordinate 2,575, forward strand.
CGCGTTTCTTTTTTTGCGTCAGTAGACTGGAGATTGGGGACGGGTATTGGTATATTGACAGGGAAAGTGATTGGGATCAAACCTTGATTCTTGATTAAGGAAATAAAAAATACCGCAAGCATTTTAAGATCCGGGAGATGGAATGTCTCTTGCCCAATACCTCAAATGAGGGGCGGACCGAAGCAACATATTGAGATTTTGAAATAATACTTACCTTAAAAGGCCCTTTTGAGGGTAAAAAAGAGTCGTTTAAGATAATTTTAGGACTCGTTTTAGGCTTCTTTGCTTGTCATTGTGGATGGTTACCGTAGCCCGACCCCAAATGGGTAACTGAACGTTTAGGCACGAAACCTTGCATTCCTCCTATAATCCCCTTAATCTAATAATTAAATCGGATTTCAGAAAATCCTTATAAAGATTTAATATAAAAGTTAATCAAATGAATGAGTCTATTAGAAGGAGGTCTGATATGAAAAAAAACCTAATCCTCTTGCTCATCATTATCAGCGCTGCTTTTTTCATATCTGGAAATAGTTTGGCTGATGAGGTCCGTTTGAAAAACGGGGATAAACTCACCGGCCAGGTCGTCAGGATGGAAGCAGATAAGCTGATCCTGAAAACCACCTATGCCGGGGAAATCATCATCACCTGGCAGGAAGTAGCTGCTGTTAGGACCGATGCCTCAGTGAAAGTTGTGCTCAAGGATGAAACTGCTCTTGAGGGAAACACAGAGGCTGTTGAAGATGGAAAAATGAAGTTGGATACGGGTAAGCTCGAAGCGCCTGCTACCTTCAGTCTGGCGGATGTGAAAGCGATCAATCCCGAGCCTGTCAAGACCGTAAAAATAACCGCCCGCGCAAATGCGAGTGCGACCAGCGAGAGAGGTAATACGAAATCGGACAACTATTATTTTGACGGTGAGTTTGTGGCGC
>JAOUGB010000401.1 GCA_029857875.1 Desulfobacteraceae bacterium
CTTGGGGACACCCTTTGCAATCTTTGGTGCATTCATTGCATTATTTATTTCCCGGCAGTTCAGTCAAAGCTATGAACTCAATGTTTTTGCCCAGATCGCACTGGTGATGCTCATCGCCATGGCGGCTAAAAATGCCATTCTGATCGTTGAGTTTGCCAAACTGGAATTTGACAAAGGCCTTTCTTTGTTCGATGCTGCCGTAAAAGCTGCGGAGCTGCGGTTCAGACCCATATTGATGACGGCCTTTTCTTTTATATTAGGGGTTCTACCTCTGGTTGTTGCTTCCGGTGCCGGAGCTGAGGCAAGAGTCGTTATGGGTATGGCATTGTTAGGCGGAATGTCTATCGCGACGCTGTTAGGGGTTTTCTTTTATCCCATGCTGTTTGTTTTCATCGGCAAAATTGCCAAATATGAGCAGAAACGAGATCTTCAATTGGAACCTGAGACAAAAGAATCATGATGGTTATTGAAATGAAAAAATTGGCTCAAATCGTTACACTGATGATCATTGTATCCTTTACAGGTTGTGCAATGGGTCCTGATTTCAAAAAACCTGTTGTGGAAACACCAAATAATTTTAGATTTTCCGATTCAGAATCCAAAGAAGTGGTCAACTTGAAATGGTGGGAATTGTTTGATGATCCGGTCTTATATTCATTGGTTGTTACGGCATTGACGGACAATAAAGACTTAATGATTGCTGCCAGCCGTATCGAAGAAGCCCGTGCGGCTCTTGGTTTTACCAAAGCGGATCAATATCCCCGGTTGGATTTAGAGGGTAGCGCAAGGGCAGGGAATTTTTTTGGCGTATCACGATCGTCAACAACCGACAAATCTGCCTATATCGCTCCGGTATTGAGCTGGGAGATTGATTTCTGGGGCAAATACCGCAGATCCACCGAAGCCGCGATATCGGAACTGATGGCTTCCGAGTATTCCTTGAAAACCGTTCAAATCAGTTTGATTTCCGAAGTTGTCAGCACCTATTTCTTGTTGTTGGATTATCATCAGAGATTGAAAATATCCAAACAGACCCTTGAGTCAAGGCTTTACAGTCTTGATATTATTCAAAAGCGTTTTGACAAAGGCATTATTCCCGAAATTGACTTGAACCAGGCACAAATTCAAAAAGAAATTGCCGCCGGGGCCATTCCGTTATACCAGCGATTAATTGCCAATACCGAAAACGTGCTGAGTATTTTGATGGGAAAATTCCCTGGAGAAATCAAAACAGGGGATGATCTGAACCAACAAGCTGTCCCACCGGATATACCCGGCGGAATACCTTCGAGTATTCTCGAACGAAGGCCTGATATTGCTGAATCGATGTACTTGCTGGAGGCGCAAACAGCAAGGATTGGTGTTGCCCAAGCGCTGAGGTTTCCATCCATTACCCTGACAGGTCTTTTCGGGGTAGCCAGCGCCGAATTGTCATCTGTCTCCACGGATGGAGACATCTGGTCGGTGGGGGGTGGCCTATTCGGGCCTCTTTTTGATTTTAAAAAAAATCTCCAGCGGGTTGAAATTGAAAAAGAAAGGACCAAGCAGGCATTATATCGATACGAAAACAGGGTGTTGTTTGCTTTTCGAGAAGTATCGGACGCTTTGAATGAAATTCAAACCTACAAAAAGCAGATTTCTACCGTGGAGAGAAAATTCAAGGCAGCCAAAAATGCTGCCGCCCTGTCAAAAATGAGATATGACAAAGGCGTAACCAGTTATCTTGAAGTTTTGGAGACTGAACGAACATTGTTTGAGGTCGGATTGGAGTTTTCCGAATTAAAACAACGATTCTATAATGCCTATGTAGGATTATATAAAGCCCTTGGCGGGGGATGGCTTACAAAAGCGGAAATGGAACAGACACAAAATCAGCTGGAAACACCCAAAAAACAACCTTAGAGGCCGATCTCTTTTCCGGTTCATCCAATCCACGGTATTATGATACAGAAAGAATTAACCAGAAACAATATCATTCTTCTGATTTGCTTACTCCTCACTATTTTTTTCTATCCCTCTTTATCGACTCAGCGATTACTCATGAGAGACATCATTTTCACGGCCATCATTATCTCTGGTACGTATTCACTCGATTTTGCAAAAAAAACCCGGAATATATTAATCGTTTCAGGAGCTATTACCATAATACTGACCTGGCTTGGTTATGTCTTCGTCTACGACCTATTAAAACTTGTCTCTTTCCTATCATTTTTCTGCTTCAACCTGTTTATTACCGTGTTCATGATCCGGCATATCGCCAGAAGTAAACAGGTTACTTCAACCATTATCATCAATTCCATTAACGGTTATCTGCTGATCGGCATATTGGGGGCGGTGCTTCTGGCTATGATGGAAATCGTGCAAAAATTTTTTTTTCACATAGATACCGGAGCCATCAACTTTGCAGGGGATACTGCTGCAGGGTTTCACGATTATCTATATTTTAGTTTTGTTACGCTGACTACTCTGGGATATGGCGATATTACACCGGTTTCCGCTTTTGCCAAATCTTTAACCATTATTATTGCAATATCCGGCCAGCTTTATTTGACGATTCTCATTGCCATGCTGGTGGGCAAGTACTTAAGCAGACCAGGGAAAGATTGATAAGCTCATTCTTTTCTTTAACATCTTGCCAGCAATTCTTCATGATGATAATGCTTAGATAAAGAGTGATAAAATAATGGCAACCACTTTATGGAATGGTGTCCATGAACATCATATTCGTACTGATTGTTCTGAGTGCGTTCTTATTTGCCGGATGGCAGCAAATTTTCTTTGTTTCGATGCAAGATGCGTCGTCGCCCATGGAGATCCTCTCCAAAGCGATGATCAAATCGGCCGGCGGGGCAGTGGAACTGGCTATCGGTCTGGTGGGTGTAATGGCTCTGTTTCTGGGACTGATGAAAGTGGCTGAAGCCGGCGGAATGCTCACCATTTTGGCGCGGCTGATTCGTCCGCTGATGGTGAAGCTTTTTCCTGATGTACCGGCGGACCATCCAGCTATGGGTGCCATGATTCTGAACCTTTCGGCCAACATGCTGGGGCTTGGCAATGCCGCCACACCCTTTGGCATCCGGGCCATGCAGGAGCTTGACAAGCTCAACCCTCAGCGCGGAACAGCCACCGATGCCATGGCCCTTTTTCTGGCCATCAATACCTCCAGTGTGACCCTGTTGCCCAGCGGGGTTATCGCCCTTCGTGCAGCTGCCGGTTCGTCAGATCCGGCCGCGATTTTACCCACCACATTGTTTGCCACCATCGGTTCCACCGCTGTTGCCGTTGTTGCAGCCAAACTGTATCAGAGACTTCTTCCGTTAAAGGTTGATGCCGGAGCTTCTTTGCAGCAGGTGCCATTAGATGATGGGGAAGAAGTGCCGCTCAAAGACGCTGCCAAAGGATATCCTTTGTGGATCAGTCTTGTGGCTCTTGCATCCTTTGTAGCATTGATACCCGTTTCCGTGTTTTATGGAAGGTCCATATCGCCCTGGATCATCCCGGCGCT
>JAOUGB010000402.1 GCA_029857875.1 Desulfobacteraceae bacterium
CTTTTTCAAGGCCTTTATAAGAGGCCATGAAAAGCGCGCCACAGGCGAAGATATTAAAGCCGAGTACCGCCAATGCAGCAAACGGCTTGATATTTCGTATCAGCCGAAGTCTTATGGGGAGTGCTTTACCCTCCGGTAAAAGAAAGGCCGCAGTATTCATGATGACAAACCGGTGAATCCTTTCCGGATGTCTCAAAGCGTACGCCATACCGATCATTCCCCCCCAGTCGTGGAGCACCAGTGTGATCTTTTTATTTATCCCGAGATGATCGAGAAGGTTTTCCAGGTCGTTGACACGGCTTTTCAAACGATAATCATATTGATCGATATCCGGCTTGTCCGACAGCCCGCACCCGATGTGATCCGGCACAATGGTGCGACATTGTGATGACAAGCCTTTGACCAGGTTACGAAAATAAAACGACCAGGTGGGATTCCCGTGAAGCATGATCACCGGGTCCCCCGCACCCTGGTCAAGGAAGTGATAATTCAGACCGCTTATTTTTATGTAATGGGATTTAAACGGATAAAGATGGCGAATTGAGGAAATGTCGATATGTTTGGTTTTAAGTAGCATCCAGTCTTTTAGCCCGAATATTTCATTAAAATTTTCGAGAGGATTTTTTATAGGCAATTCATTCATGCCATAGATATGGAAGAATGGAATGTTGGAATATTGGTAATAAAAGCAAAATAACTTACTTAAATAGTTAAAAATCCTTTAAACCCATCATTCCATTACTCCATTATTCCAATTGGGGCGAAGCTCCTACTCATCAAGCTTAAACAGCTTTCGGGTAATGTCGAGATAGACGGATTTGTCCTGGTGTTGTCCACTGCTTTTTAGCAGCATCGTGGGATCATGAAGTATTTTATTGACCATTGCGTCCGTCATCCTGTTGATGGCCTTGAGGTCATCAGCCGAAAGATGTTTAACTGCATGTAGGGTTTTTTCTAATTCTCCCTTTGCTATTTCCTCAACCTTCTTTCTCAATTCAACAATCGTCGGTACTACATCCAGATTCTCGTACCAGTGCCGGAAACTGATCACAGCTTCATCAACGATTCTTTCTCCTTTTATTGCTTCTTTGTTGCGATCCTCGACGTTTTCATCAACAATTCCTTGAAGGTCATCAATATCATAAACATATGAATTGGAAAGCCGGTTGATTTCCGGGTCTATATCTCGAGGAACGGCAATGTCGATAAAGAAAAGCGGGCGATTGTGACGGCGGCGTGCGATTCCTTTGACATGATTTCGAGTCACCACGTAATCGGGAGAACCGGTAGAGCTGATGATGATATCTACCTGTTGTAATGCATCCTCAACTTCATCGAACCGGATGGCCTGTCCCCTAAATTTCTTGGCCAGGTCAACACCGCTCTCAAACGTTCTATTGGCAACCAGGATATCCTCTGCCCTGTTTCGAATCAGGTGTTCCACCGCCAGCTCCGCCATTTCACCGGCGCCGATAAGCAGCACTTTTTTTCCTTCAAAGGTTCCGAAAATTTTTCGACCCAGTTCAACGGCCGCATAACTGATGGAAACCGCATTATCTCCGATACCGGTTTCAGTGCGAACCCGTTTGGCCACGAAAAAAGTACGATGGAGTAATTTGTTTAAAAGAACACCGGAAGTCTTCGTTGTGGCGGCTATATGGTAGGCTTCTTTTATCTGACCCAGGATCTGTGGTTCGCCCACCACCATTGAATCAAGACTGGCGGCAACCCTGAATACATGTCGGACGGCATCATCGCCTTCATGAATGTAGAGGGATTTTTCAAATTCGGAAACCGGAAGATGTTTTAACTCGGAAAGAAAATCTTTAACAGCATCCACCGCGTTCGTTTTGTCCTGGACAATCATGAGAACTTCCACACGATTACAAGTGGAAAAAAGCATCACTTCACGGATTGACGGAAGTTCCTGAAACGCTTTCAGGGCAACGGATGTCTCATCCTTTGAGATGGCAAGGCATTCTCTCAGCGCCACCGGCGCTGTTGTATGATTCAATCCCAGCAATACGATCTCAAACATACTTCCCATTGATAACACACTACTTAATATGACTGTGTATTAAAAAGTTAAAAGTGTCTAAAGTGATCTAAAGTGCCTAAAGTTGAGGTAGCGCTAAAGCGCTGTCATTAAAATATAATTGGCAGAATTCCTTAACTTTAGCTCACTTTAAACTTTAGATCACTTCACACTTTTTTAGTTCAGAAGTTCCTTTGAAATAAAATATATCATCAAAATTATAAAATAGGACACATAGCGCCCCATTTACATCCGGGTAAATTCTCCGTGATGGCCCTTTAAAAGAAAGTTGACCCCCAGAAACGTAAATAAAATGACAGCAAAACCGATGATGGCCATAATCGCCGCCCGGCGTCCTCGCCACCCAAACGTCAGACGCTGGTGGAGAAGGGCGGCATACAAGATCCAGGTAATACCGGACCAGACTTCCTTGGGATCCCAGCTCCAGAATCTTCCCCAGATCGATTTGGCATAAATCAAACCTGTGATCAGCCCAAAAGTCATCATGGTAAAACCGGTAACGATGCACGCATATCCGGTATTGTCCAGCAGTTCCAAAGAAGGAAGTCGCTTGAAAAAGAAACCACGATGTTTGGATTTAATGGCATGCTCTTGTAAAAGATACAAAAGTCCTGCGCCGCAGGCCAGGGCCAATGCCGCTTCGCCGATAAAGATCGCCACAACGTGCACAACAAGCCACACGCTTTTTAAGATCGTTTGGGTCTCGCTCGGCACGTTCGGCAAACGGGCTGCAATGACCATCACGATCGTAATTAGGGGAGCAGCATAAATTCCCAGAATCTTGAGACGATATCTGTCTTGAAATAGCAGGAAAACACCGGCGATGGTCCAGCCCGCCAATGAGAGTGTTTCATGAAGGTTACTGACAGGAAAGTGTCCTGACTGAACAAATCGATAACCCATTTCCACCGTATGGCATAAAAATCCGGCGGCAAGGAGGTAAAAACCGGTTTTCTGAAGGTAATCTTTTTGAAGAAAAAGATAAATAAGATATCCGATGGTGCTCAACAGGTAAAATATAATGACAACAAGAAATATAGGTTCCACTTATTCAATCCTTTGCGAGTCTATTGATGCATGTCCATCAACCCGGATATTTCACGTGTGCGAGGCGTTCATTTGCAAAAATCCTCTCTAAAATTTTCATGAAATATTCGGGATTAATGTTTCGAGTTCATACCCTTCACCCAAAACCTCAAAGAGCAATGAATTGATGTTTTCGGTTTTGCCTTCCTTGAGCATTTGAACCAGATCCCTTTCGATCAACTGTTCAAAAAGATGCTTATGGGCCTCGGGCTCGTGGTCTTCGCTCAGAAGTTTTTTGCGAATCTCGCCCATAAGGTTCAGAAATTCGGCATATTCGTCTCCGAATTCCTTTTCAAAATGTTTGCGCAGTTTTTTGGCAAACGCAGGGCTTTTCCCTGACGTCGATATGGCAAT
>JAOUGB010000403.1 GCA_029857875.1 Desulfobacteraceae bacterium
CGTAAGACTAATTTTTTATACACGATACTGAATCTTGAGGTGAAAAAATGAAACAGCTTGAAAATCTGATCGATCGAATTGTTGAACGCATCAATGTCAACCTCCGGGACTTTAAATTTGACGCAGGTCCCTTTGTTCGAAGCTTGATTCCGTCAAACCAACTGGTCAAATTCTACGCCTTTTGCGGGGTTACACCCCAGCATCCGTTTCATTTTCAATTCATCCGGTCAAATCTGGCCGGAAGCTATTTTTTGGGCAGATGCACGGTGGACCACGCCGTGCTGTATAAAAGCGACATCCGGGGAGATGAACTGAAAGCCAAAGGAGATCGGTTTCAATTCCAAGGATCTGAAATCCCTGTCTACGAAGACGAAATCATTCGGATCAAAGACGCTTACCTGATTAAAACCCTGGTTCACTGTTATTCCCACGATCCTGAAGTTTTGGAAGAATTTTTAATCCAAAATACGGCATCCATGCATTATGCCAACATTCATGGTTCTCCGGTGGAAGGATGTTTCATCGGTCCATTCGCAACCGTGGACCTTACAACCCTCCATGACTCCGTTATCGGTGCTTTTTCTTATGTCCAGGTGGGGGAATTGTCTCACCAGTATATCGAACCCGGCACCATATGGGTTAAAGCCGGAGATGTGTTCGACTTTCGGTATTCTTATTCAAAAAAAGTTCTCAAAAAGTACATTTTTATAGAATCGGACATTCCGCCCCGGGGAATATTTATCGACTTTATACGAAATCGCAAAACCGATTTTCAAAAAATATTTGATGTGGTGAACCTTACAGCCCCTGTTGCCGTTCCACACGGCGCGTCTCTGAATCGCTATGCTCTGGTTAAAGGAGAAAGTCATATCAGTGAAAACGTTCTGGTGGCCCAACGTGCATACCTTGAAAATGCCTGGCTGGGAAAGGGCGCCAATGCCCAGGAAAACTGCTATATTATCAATTCCCGTTTAGAAGGCAACAATGTTACCGCTCATGGCGGTAAGATTATTCACGCCAACTTAGGGAAAAATGTGTTTGTGGGGTTTAACTCATTTTTGCGGGGAACGGCGGATTTGCCACTTGAGATCGGTGAAAGGAGTATTATCATGCCGCACACCATTATCGATCTCAATGAGCCATTAAAGATACCGGCAGAACATGTTGTCTGGGGGTATATCAGAAATGCCAAGGATCTCGAAACCCACACCATCTCCATCAAGAAACTCTCCAAGGTCAAAAAAGAATTGGCATTAGGTGCCATGAAGTTTCAAGGCAGCGGTTCTGAATTCGTTAAGGGCTTTAAACATCGAATCGAACATATCCTGGAGGCCAACGGTGCCTTCTTTGACGGCAAACAAAATAGGGGCCATGCTCAAAAAGGGCAGGATGTTTCGTTTAATATCATTCATCCCTATCACGAAGGTCAGAAAAAAGGGGTTTATCCGACAATAGATATTCGGTCTTAAGCCTTGAACTCAGCGGGTTGGTTCGCCCATTTCCGCCTCTATGCCCCGACCGAACCCTATTTTGAACGAAGCTGGAAGTTGCCAGATATCGAGAAGGTGGCCAAGCAGAAAACACGCCAAGCATACGGATATTAATTTTCATTTTTACAACAACTTTTTATTTAGCGAAAATATTCCAAATCTTTCCGACACTATTCAGCTTGGTCCGTATCATAAATGCTTATCCATCCTCTTTTTTCTTTATAAGTCGTCTCAAACCACTTCATCGTTGAATCACCGTACTTGACATTCATAATACCTTCTACTTTCAAAACTGTTCCTTTAGGTATACGAGTGACATGCTGACCTTGTCTACAGTCGGGATATGGGCGGAGCTTAGTTACATTCCCAGGCCCAACAATGGTAACCTTATCGCCCAACTTGACTTCACTGACATAGACGTCCGATGCCATACACGGCGCCACTACCAAAAGCAACAGGAGGGAAGAAAAGTAGTTGAAAACCCTCATGTTTCCATACCTCCTTAAAATATTTTTAAGAGTTTCAATTCTAATGATTTGTGTTTAATTTAAAGAGTTGCCAGGGCAAATTTAACTTCTAATATGGCATATATGAGTTTAAATTCGAATCATTACAACTTGATCTATTCAAGAGATTAGAAATTTTGAAGCAGACTGTTTTTGAAAAAGAAGTGTCGCCCATAAAACAGTAAGTTCTATGGGCGATACCACATTTCCATTATAAACTTTGGCGAAAATCACTTGGATGAGAAGCAGATTTTTACTCGGAGTACCCGCTTCCGACAATCAAACCGCCCTTGGTCTTCCTGACATAAGTGTGCTTCTTGGCTCCTTTCCATTCATAACTCACCCAGACCCCGTCAGCAGTCGCTTTGGCACATTCAGTATAAACGGGTCCTGCTTTTTCTTTAAGGCTTTGTCCAACCAATGACGGATGAACCAAGAGCATTCCGCCCTCTTCCATTATAAATACATAGTAGGGTTTATTTTGGGCTGCACTTGCAAAGTCCTGGGCTGTTTTCCCGCCATCAATGGCTACAACAATGTCATCGACTTGTTTTTTAATAACAGCTTTATCTGCTGCAAAAGCACCTGCTGCCAAACAAATCCCAAAAATCAAAACGAAAGATATAATTGCCACTCTTTTCATGTCCATCTCCTTTTTAAGGTTTTTCTGTTTATAATCCTGGATTCATAAAATGACCATGCAAAATGGAATACCCTTGAATACCTCCTTTCTATCTTTTTTATTCCCGTAGATTCAGGATTTGAATCAGGTTAATTGTTTACAAGCAATTGATGTGCCAGACCCAGGAAACAAATTTATCCAATTGTTTTTACTATTAATACAATCTGATCATCTGAATAAAAATCTGAACAAAAAGCGGATATGTGAAGGGATTTTCATGCGGTAGACAAAAGTGAACCGACAGACAAAGTGTCAACTTATTGAAAATAAACGACTATTATGTGAAGGAAAAATCAATCATCTATTCACCATCACATTGATGCATGTTTACGTCCCCAGGTGGGAGGTCGGTACGAAAAAGACGGTATGACGATCATCGTCTGTCGTGGCACAGGCACGTGGGGACCGCGTATGCGCCTCTGGCACCCATGTGAAATCCTCCGAGTAACGTTACACAGTGAAAAATAAAAAAACTAAAGTATATCGTTGACAAGGTCGAATAAAATGTTGGCATTAGCTCCATTTTTTTATAAGGTTGAAGAATATGGAACTTCGTTTGCTGAGACCGCTCGTCAACTCGGTGTATCATCATCGGCCTTTTCGAAAATTATGAGCAGAGTTAAAAGATAGCCAGTCAACATAATAAACTGCGTCTCATATATCCCCAGGGATATTTTTCGGTATGTTGAAGAAATTGATTGATTTGTAAAAGAAAGACCTAATATGAAAAAGAAACTGATCCCGGAAAAAATAGAGACTAAGATTCTTAAAATCCTGCTACCGAAAGAATTATATAAAAGAGTAGAAGCCTTGTGTG
>JAOUGB010000404.1 GCA_029857875.1 Desulfobacteraceae bacterium
TTTGAACCGCTGATTGACAATTTGTCTACTGCCATAGCGCAAATGATCGACCGCGCACGCGCAACGGTTCTTTGCCTGCTTGAACTTGCTAAAAGACTCGGATCGATTTCAAAATGATCAGCAACCACAGCGATGAGTTTGTCAAGATTCAAACCTTTTGCAATGGCAAAAGTTTTCTTTTCATATTCCTCTTTGGCTTGTTTTAATACTGAATCGACAAAATCACTACTGCCCAAATTCGTTCATCACTAACAGCCCTTAAACCGGTTGAACGAATGGCCTTAAGGGCTGACCAGCCGCCGGATGATCGAACCAAACCGCCGCCGATAAGATCGGGTCTTTGGCCCAGGGAAATTCCCTTGGATACAAAACCAGAATAAGCCCTTCGGGCAGACCTAACGGATTTGCCAAATAACCTGAGCATATAATCCGTATGCTGCTATGGATGTTTTATTTTGCCCATTAACACCGAATGGCCACATTTAGAATATGAGTTCAACTGGTGAATTCACCGGATGACTCCCAACCTTTCTGCTGCCAACAACAGAACAAGCACCAACCAATGTAAACATACTTACTAGAGCCCACAAAAAAGGATTATTGAAATAATAATTCATTTTATCATTTCCGTTTTGAAATGGGGTCGTACCAAACTATCTGTCTGATATCAGACGATATGCATTCCGATCGGGACGCTCGACTCGGGCTTGTGAAACGGTCAATTATGGGGAAATACTAACCCAGCAATTCCGCAACATGACGCTCAACCGCCATAGCCGAGCCCTCGGGATTATAGCCCCCTTCGAGAATAGAGATAATTCGTGAACCGGCGTATTGATCAGCGATCGATTTGGTTAAGGCCGTCAACCGTGCGAATCCATCGTCGGTGACCGCAAAATTCCCGATAGGATCGTTTTTTCTGCTGTCAAAGCCTGCGGAAATAAGCACGAGCTCCGGTTTGAAACGTTCAGCCGCGGGCAGCAGCTCCCTGTCAAATGCATTCAGAATGTCCCTATCTTTCGCGCCTTTGAGCAGGGGAACATTGATATTGTAACCATAGCCGGGGCCTTCTCCTCGTCTTTCCGGAAATCCGGTATGAGGAAAAGCTTGCAGACAATGGGTGGAAAAATATAAAATTGAAGGATTATCGTAAAAAGCCCATTCCGTGCCGTTTCCGTGGTGATAATCCCAGTCCACGATTAAAATCTTTCTCAATCGATACTTGCTTTGGGCATACCGCGCAGCAATGGCGATATTGTTAAAAAAGCAGAAGCCTCGTAATCCCGAATTGGCGGCATGATGCCCCGGAGGTCGAATCGCACAGAACGCATTGCGGAGTTGATTTCTGCAGACAAAATCGACGGCGGTTAGCGCACCGGCAACCGCTAAAAAACAAATTGACGGTTCCCGGGCGGTTTTCATAACCAGACGGACGTGCGCTCTGGAATGGATTCTATGGATGGCCGACAGCGGATTGCCCAACGGACGAATTGGTCGAACCTGCTTGCCTAGACCGGACACTTTCATTCTATCCATAATGGTTTTCAAGCGTTTAGGAGATTCCAGGTGTCCCTGGGTCAGCCTATGCTGCAAATAATCCTTGTGAAATATAAATCCCGTACCGGACGGAGGCTTTTGATGAGCATCTTTTCCGGCATCATCCAAACGCCATTCCAGAGCGCTTGATGGGTTGATGGCCCGGTGCCAGAACCACAGCCCGACCGCCGCACTCAACAGCTTTTTCAAAAAGTAGCGCCGGGAAGGGGGATTCTTTGTTGAAGTTACTTTCATTTCCGAATCGTTGAGCCTCATTTTGTTTCACAACGAGTACAATTGATTTCATCGTATAAAGCGATTGAACTCAAGCTTTCTTTTTAGATAAAGATAAGCATTCGTCAACAAATGTGTCAATAAGACGAAAACAAATCCCAGAAGTAACGCCCCTTCCGGAGTTTGCGTCTTTTTGTAAAAAAGAAACAACGCCCATCCAATCAGTAGCCACTGAATGAAATATACAACAATGACGTTTCTACTCCAAAAATACAGAACCCTGAAAATTCGATTGTCCGGTATTCGATCGACGATCCAGAAACACAGTGCCATCCAGGTTATGACGAATCCCAATATGATCAAATGGATCGCCGGGCCACTTCTGGCATAGTTCCCTACAAAGTAATCCTCGTTCGGGAAAAAGCGCCATATGATGGCCCCTGTCAACATCATAATCAGGCCCGACAAAAAAGATTTTTTCATCAATATGCCACGGTCCGGGTGCATCAAATAGGCTCGGCCGTAAATCATGCCTACCAGTGGATAAATGAGCCAGGGGAAGAGCGGAAAAAAGACAGCGTCCTGGTCCCCCCACAACAGAGCCGTACCGGGAATTTCGGTAAGTTTACCCCATAATACCGGTGACACCATCGACACGACGACAGGCAAGGAGATCCATATCCAAGTTTTTTGGGTAAACCTTCTTGCAACTGCCATGATCATGAGAGATAGACCGGCCATTTGGAGAATATCGACGATAAAAAAAAGAGTAACCGGTGACGTATTTCCCTCAAGAACAAGTCCGAACTTATCCAACGTCATTGCCGGCAGACAGAAGCGCACTGCATTTAATACATAACCGAGGAGCAACAGCTTAAGACCTCTTTTGATACCGAACGACATGTCGTTTGGGTGACGGTGTATGAAAAAAACACCCATAATGAACATGAAAACAGGAGCGGCCGGTGCCGTGCCCATAAGAATAATTGTCCTTCCAAGTCCCGAATCCGAGCCGCTGCTTTTATCAAAAACAATGACGGTATGTTGCAAAATCATGAAAAATATTGCAATGCCTCTCGCAAAATCGAAAAATTTGATGCGTTCTTTTTTACCCATTTGTCGACTCTGAATTTTGGTTTTCCGGATGAATTGAAATTCTAATCAAGGACGGCCCCAACTGTCTCTACGGAATCGTAAGCCGGCTACCGAGTTGTCGCTGCCACCACCGCCTGGCCAAGTTTGCGCGTGCTGGCATTACCACCCATGTCACGCGTCAGGTTCCCAGCTTCACGCAATACGGTTTCAATCGCTTCCATCAACGTGTCGTGGAGCCTGGGATAGCCCAAATGCTGCATCATCATCGCGCCGGCCCAGATGGTACCGATGGGGTTGGCGATTCCTTCGCCGGCGATATCCTGGTCGGTCCCATGGTCCGACTGGGGTCGGTACACTGCGATTGCGATTGGAGCTTTCGATTGTATTGCGGGACCTACATTAGTTTATAAGTTCTTCTCAGTCTGATGGTGCATAAGTGTTTTATTTTTATACTGTTAATATATTCAGTTATATTTGAAAAAGGAAAATAGGATGTCCCCTATATCCTACATAAACTTTTCAACTTTTCACCAACGTCCCCATGTCCTGAAATCATCACAAGTTAGAATGTGAAGCCGGTTTCAATTTGCCGAAAATAT
>JAOUGB010000405.1 GCA_029857875.1 Desulfobacteraceae bacterium
CAAATTGATTGCCCGGCGAAAAGGCCGTTGAAACTGTAATTTTCCCGCCTGGATCAGTGGCGTCGGTGGCATTGAGGATAAGATTGATGAGCGCCTGTTGAATCTGTTCTTTATCCAGCAGCAATTGAGGAATATCGTCGGATAACTGACGTAAAATTTTTATATCCTTGAATTCAGCCTGCTTACGGGTCAATCCGATACATTCCGTAATAATGTCGTTGATGTTGTAATGCTTTTTGGCCGGTTTTGTCTGACGGGCAAAATCGAGAAGGCTGGCAACAATCTTACGGCAGCGAAGCGTTTCATTGGTGATGGTCTCCAGCTCCTCGTACATGGGATTTTTCGGATCGATGTCCTCCTGGATCAACATGGCCGTTGTCAGGATGGTGGTGAGCGGGTTGTTGATTTCATGCGCAACGCCGGCGGACAATCGGCCGATGGAGGCCAGCTTGTCCTGTTGCATCATGGCCTGTCGGGTATTGATATCCGCCGTGATATCCCGGGAAAGCTCGATGGCACCGATTATCTCGCCGTTTTCAAAAAGCGGATACGCGGAGATTGAATAATGGACATTTTTATTATCCTTATCTTTGTGGATATGGGTTTCCTTTGTCGGCTTCCGGGTCCTGAGTGTTTCCTCAAGGGGGCATTGGTGATCTTCACCGGAACATGGAACCGACAGCCTGTGGGTAATTTCATAGCAGTATCGGCCGATGGCTCCCTTTCGCTCCAAGCCCAATTTGTCAAGAAGGGTTTCGTTGATATCGAGAATCCGGTAGTCGGATCCGATAATCATAACATCTTCTTGAATCAGTTCATTGATGAAAAGATCATACATAGCCCTGTTCCGGTGGTATTCCTTTAATTTTTGACGCATTTGAATTTTTTCAAAGGCCCTTTCCAACGCCATTTCCAGAGCATCATCATTAATCGGTTTTGTAATAAAATCGGTTGCTTCGTGTTTTAAACTTTTTATGGCGAGCTCCAAATCTCCGTGGCCGGTCAGCATGATGACTTCTGTTTCCGGACATTTGCTTTTAATTTTTCGAAGAAGATCGATACCATCAATGCCGGGCATTTTTATATCTGTAATAACCACCGGGATATCGTTATCTTTCAGAATATTGAGGGCTTGCATGCCATTTTCAGCGGTCAGAACGTTATACCCGGTATCGGACAAAGAAATATCCAAAACTTCCCGGAGATCAGATTCATCCTCAACCAATAAAATTGTTTTTTTCATTGTTTTGAATCCTCGGCAGGAAAGGTAATACGAAAACAGGTCTCCCCTTTTTCGTTCACGGCGACTTTAATGTCCCCGCCGCAATCTTTGATAATTCCATAGCTTATTGAAAGACCGAGGCCGGTCCCTTTACCGACTTCCTTGGTCGTAAAAAAGGGTTCGAATATTTTGTCGGCAATGGCTTCAGAAATCCCTATACCGGTATCTCTGATTTCAACAACCACCGTATTTTTATCTAATTTTGTTTTAAGTACAATTTTTTTAGTGCCCATGGCAGGCTCGGGAGACCACCACTTCTCCTCTATAGCATCTCTGGCATTTAAAAGAAGATTGATAAACACCTGTTCCAGCCTGTTGGGATCTGCCATTATCGTTGGTAGATTTTTTTCAACATCCCAGATCACATTGATGCCTCTGACTTTGAGCTGTTGACTGAAAATATCAAACGCCCTTTTCAGCACTTCGTTGACCTGCACCTTACCCAACACCACATCCGATTTCCGGGCGAACTGCCGCATATGGCTGATAATGTTTGCGCTGCGATTCACATTTCGGTCGATCTTTTCAAGCATGGTATAAAGGTCTTTTTCTTCGATGACTTCATTACTCTTTATTTTTTTCAAGCAAAAGCTGCTTGCGGTTTTAATCACAGAAAGGGGTTGGTTCAATTCGTGAGCAATGCCGGTGGCCATTTCTCCCAGCGTCGCCATCTTGCCGGCATGAATGAGCTGCTGTTCGGCTTCAAGCCGTTTGGTGATATCGCTGGTCGTAACCAGAAGTACTTTTTGCCCCAAGTACTCCGACGGTGAAATTCGGATGGCGACAAAAAGCGTCTTGCCGTCTTTGTCGACATGCTTCACCTGGTTGATGTAGGCAGACGTCATTATTTTGAAGGCATAGTGATCTTTTTCTTCGTCCAGAAAAAAATCCAGAAAAGATCTATGGGTGATCTCATCCTTTTCATATCCGTAAACACCTTTTACGATTTTATTGCAGTCGAGTATTTCAAGAGTATTTACGTCCAGTACAAAAACAGCGTTCGGAATGTTGTTGAAAATGGCGTAATATTTTCTTTCCGATTTTTCAAGCCGTTCTTCAAGCTGCTTCATACGGGTAATATCGAGGCACACTTCCATGACCGAAACGATATTGCCCTGTGCGTCCTGAATGGGAGACGTTCTGGAAAGCCAGTGCGTTGTATTGCCGTTCTTATCCATACCGGTTTCCTGACCGTAATGAGATCGACCGTCTTTGAATGTCTTTTCCACCGGACAGACTTCGCATTTTTCATCACGCTTCTTATACACACGGAAACAGAAATCTCCGGGGGTTGGATTAAACGTTTCTTCAAATTCTTTGTTGTAACTGACAAGCTGATAGTTTGGGTCCTGAATGGTGATCAAACAGGGCACAAGTTCAAAGAGATTCTGGTATTCATCTCTTTGCTTTTTAAGTTGGGCCTGCTTTGAGGCAATTTTTTTGCCCATCTTGTTAATGGCCACAAACAGTTGCCCCATTTCGTCTTTTTGATTAATGTCGATATTGCTTAAATACTCACCTCTGGCAATAAGATTGCTGGCATCAATCAGCTTTTTTATGGGCTGGTTGACAAATTTCAACACAAAGATAAAAATAATGGCGGAGGTTACCAGAAAAGCAAAAACAGCCAGGGCGATGATTCCATTTTTAAGAAACGCGATTTCTTTATCTGTCTGTTCAAGGGAGACAACGACATCCAGAGCCCCCAATATCTTCTTTCCTTCGGGATGCACATGGCAAATATCGGTGGAACAGCCGGTTTCATTCTGGATTGGGCTGATAATTCCCAGAACACGGTGACCCTTTGAAGATAAAAACGTCCTTACTTTCTGGGATAGATTGAGCTCGTCCAGGGGCGGATCTTTCCGGTGGCACACATCACAGGCCTCTGCTTTTATGTTGGTAATCAGGTCGAGTTCCGAGGGGCGGTTCGAGAATTTTACCTGTCCTTTTTTATTGTATATGCGAATCGTATCGATTTCTTTCTGTCTGCTGATATTGTTAATGATATGGTTGATATCCTCCCTTGAATTCAGCATCATGGCATAATGGGCGCCAAGAATAATGGTATTGCTCAACCTGTCGGTTCCCTCCATCATATCTCTCATTATTTTTTGGGTCTGGTATTTAATATTGAAATAGGCCCAGGTCGATATGCTCAGGAGCAAGGT
>JAOUGB010000406.1 GCA_029857875.1 Desulfobacteraceae bacterium
TCAAAATCCTGAACAAAGAGATGATGCTCGCACTAATTATAAATGACCCGTTAAGGTCGAAGATTTGGAGTCTCGTATTACCCCTGGAGCAAGGATGGTTAACTATAGTGAAAACGGGTTAGACTGGTTTTCAAAATTTATTGCGAATTGATTTAATTAGCTTTCAATGAATAATTTACAAAAATTGATAATTGCTCTGGGCATAGAACCAAATATTGCATTAGCAGTATTAGTCTTATTATCTATATTTCTGATCGCAATAACCATATTGTATATATGCGTTCCGTTTTTTCTGTTAAGAATACGGAAAGAAATAATTGAAATGAATAGAAACCTTCGATTCTTATATATCTTGCAAAAACCAACAAAAATCAATGGGAATACCGAAGTCGTAAGTAATGAGGATAAAAATATTTATGATGAAAAGTCTTCTGAAGATATTAAAAAATTCCAACTTTTCCAACTTGAAGATGAAGACATAGAAAAATTAAAAACACTCGGATATGGTATGAGGGACAAAGACAAAACCTAAACGACTTTGCCACTCAAATTTTCAAAGAACAACAGGATAACCAGCGGAGGTTACCATGTGCTTTGTTTCAAGACCCCGTTTCTCATATTGAGAGGTGGGGTTTTGTATTTTATATATCTAGTAAGTGTTTTATCCATAGTCCCGCAGATAAGCAACAGGAGGTTATCGTTTTTTGTATAGAATGACAACAGGATTTCAAATTGACGTTTATCGAGGCGGGATTATGGATAAAACAATGATGGACGAAGCCGCTTTGCGGACGCACTGGCACGATAGTGGTCTATGGGTATAGTATTTAAATCTGCGGTCATAAATGAGCGGCAAAAAGACTCTTATTGGATTTATATAGAACTGATTTAAGATAAAGGGTTTGGTAATTACTATCATTTGAAGCCTCTTTTGGGCTATGCTGCTGTGGTTGCCGGGTATTTTCTGCTGGCGAGGGCATAGCTGTCCTGTAGTTTTTCAGAAGCCAAGCTATTAGAGGATTTGCTCTTATCGAGCTGCGGCCGGCAGACAGGTTGGTGCGCGTGGGCGGTACATGGGTATTTCTGCGAGCAATTGCATTTTGCCTTGATTACAGCAGGGACAAGTGGTGATGTCGGTGCCGGTGAGTTGCAGCATCATTTCTTCAAGGGAGGCTGTCAATTTAGCCGGTGGGCAGGGCAATTTTAACCGTTTGCGGATGGCATTCAAGTGGGCCATGCGGTTGCGGTTGGCCAAAAAGCCATAATGCCTGATTCTGACAAAGCCCCTGGGCAGGCTGTGGAGCAAAAACCTTCGGATAAATTCCACGGCACTGATGGTGACCGATTCGGTGCGGTGTTTTTTTCGGTTCTTGGCGCTAAAGGTCACCATGGCGTTTTTAAGGGATTGGATGCGGCTGTTAGCAATCGCCACCCGGTGAGTGTAGCGTGCCAGGTACTCAAGGACATGTTCGGGTCGTCTGACCGGATCGCGCACGGAGACCACCCATTTTTTGGTAAAAAGCGTGTGTTTGAGTATTTTATATGCATCCGCGTAGAGCTTGATTTTTCCGCTTTGGCAGCCATGGCCCATTTGCTGGATGAACTTGGCACGGAAGACCAGTGACAGTGCGTGTTGGTTAAATAGATAGTGGCCGGTGATTGGAATAAAGCGTTTGTCACCATCTGAGACGAGCCCACCGGCAACCAGGCAGTGCAGGTGGAAGTGGGCCTTGAGCTTTTGGTCCCAGGTATGTAAGATGGCCCAAAAGCCCGGTGTGCCGTTAAGCTGATTTTTACCAAAAGTCAGCAGGGTTTTGGAAGCAGCAGCAAACAAGCAGTTTAGCATCACCCTTTTATTGTTTAAGATGATGGTGTTGAGCTCATGGGGCAGGGTAAAGACGACATGGAAGTATTTAACCGGTAAAATCTCGTCTTTTCTTTTCTGTAACCAACGTTCGCGGGGCATATGCTGGCACTTGGGGCAGTGACGGTTTCTGCAGGAGTGGTAGATAATGCGCACGGTGCCGCAGTGATCGCAGCGATCGATGTGTCCGCCCAGATGAGCGGTGCGGCAGTTTAAAAGATCAGATACGATCTTTTTATGCTCGGGCCACAAGCGGTATTGGTTTTGATAGTGGCCGATATGCTTGTGTAAAATATGGGCGACTTCCAGCCGCTGGTTTTTAGCTGTTATGATTTGGGCCATGGGTGCTGTCCTCCTTATTTGCATGTTTTGTGTTAATCAGATCCAAGGGGCTAGGGATCTTTGACAGGGTTTGGCGGCTCACATGCAGATAGACCATGGTGGTGGACAGTCTCGCATGGCCCATCAGCACCTGGATTTTTCTGATATCGTATCCGGCCTCTAAAAGATGAGTGGCAAAGCTGTGGCGCAGGGTGTGAATACCGGCGCCTTTTTTCACGCCGGCCTTTTTTCTGGCGTTTTCGTAGATGCTTCTGAGCGATTCATAACATAATGGTTTTTGTTTTTTATGCTTATAGGATGAAGGGAACAGGTAGGTTTTGGGTCGGCATGTTTTGTAGTAATCGCGCAGTTCTTTGAGAAGTTTTACCGACAGCAGGCTGTAGCGGTCCTTGCCGCCTTTGGCGTTTTGGACGTTGATGAGCATCTTGTTGGATTCGATGTGATCGGGCTTTAAGGCAATCACTTCGCTGGCCCTTAAGCCTGCCGAATAGGTGGTCATGAGCATCAGACGGTGTTTGATATTTTTCGGGGTGCAGATTATTTTCCAGATGTCCTCTTGGATAAGCACGCAGGGCAGCTTGCGCACTTTTTTGCGCGCCCGGTAGTCAATGCGGGTGTGCTGGCCGGTGACGTTGTTGTAGAAAAAGCGCAACCCGGTCAAAACGCAGGCGCAGCTGTTGGGGGCGTTGCCTTTGTCGTTTTTTAAATACAACAGATAATCCTCGATCATCTGTTTGGTAATCTTTTCGGGGGTCTTGTGATAGTGTTTGGCAAGTCCGGTGACCGCCGCCAGGTAAGCCTTTTGGGTGTGCTTGGAGAGATTTTTAAGTTCCATGGCCCTGGTCATCTTCTCACGTAATTTACTCATGTCATACCTCCTTGGTTTGGGGTTAAATAGATTCGGAGGTATTTTACATGATCAGGAAAAAAGAAACGACCGATGAGCAAGGCTGGTGTTATAGACTAAAACATGGGGCAGGAAAAGCTACCGCGAAGCGGTTTCGTCCATCAAACGTATATCACAACAGTTTTCAGATTATGGATTACATAATGACAAATCTACAAAAAACTCGCCTTGCGACAATTTTGGACTTCGTGCCTGATGGTGGAATTTAGAAGGGATGGAAATTTTTAGGATTTGCTGGCGTAATATTTAAACTTTGGCAATTGCAGGTTCATAGCCGCAATGCACAATTAAATGAATTTTAGTATTCCGTGCCTCTTTACACAATTCCTCCAAAG
>JAOUGB010000407.1 GCA_029857875.1 Desulfobacteraceae bacterium
CCAGTTTTTGGGCAACTGCCCGTTTCTCGGCACATCCAAAAAGATGGAAACAGCCGTCGGCATGGCCATGGCGGTTGTCTTTGTTCTGGTGTTGGCCGGTGTTATCACCTGGCTTATTTACGCATTTTTTCTGATACCCTATAACCTGGTATACATGAGAACCATTGCGTTTATCCTGGTGATTGCAGCCCTGGTCCAGTTTGTCGAAATGTTTCTAAAAAAGAGCATCCCCGCATTGTACGCAGGATTGGGCATCTTTTTACCGCTGATTACCACCAACTGTGCGGTTTTGGGTGCTTGTATTTTAAATATCGATAAAGAACTGAGTTTTATGAAAACCCTGGTTCAGTCAATGGCATATGCCGTTGGATTTGGCCTGGCCCTGATTCTCTTTGCAGGTGTCCGAGAACGCATCATTCTGGCCAGGGTTCCGAAACCACTTCAGGATACGTCCATCGGCCTGGTGACTGCCGGCATTCTGTCCCTTACCTTCTATGCTTTCAAAGGGATGATATAGATGATATAAATGATTGATGATTGATGATTGATGATTTTAGGATGGTTCCATTAATAAATAAAACAGAAGTCCTTCTTCCTTCAATCTTCAATTGTAAATCAACAATCGACAATCAATACTAGGAGGATACGGTGTTATCATTATCAGCAGTCCTATTTATGTTGGGTTTGGGCGCTTTGTGCGGAGGTGCGCTCAGTGCAGCTTCCAAAATTTTTTATGTTTATGAGGATCCTCGAATCGCCGTAGTGGAAGGACTAACCGCCGGTGCAAACTGCGGAGGTTGCGGATATGCAGGTTGTTCTGCCGCGGCGGTGGCCGTTGTTGCCGGTGAAGCACTTCCCAGTGTCTGTATTGTTGCCGGTCCCGAGGCGACCGCTAATATAGCCGCTGTCATGGGTATGGATCCCGGTACCGCCGAAACGCTGATTTCTTACAACACCTGTACAGGCGGCGACCGTGCCGATATAAAATATCATTACATGGGGATTAAAAGTTGCCAGGCGCTTGCCTCCCTTTCCGGCGGCCAGCGGGTATGCCCGGTCGGGTGCCTCGGCCTGGGTGACTGTGTCAGGGCCTGTGCTTTTGACGCCCTTAAAATAGGTCCTCATGGCTATCCGGTCGTCAATGAGATGAAATGTGTGGGATGCGGCGCCTGTGAGAAAGTCTGCCCCAAGGATATCATGGAAATAAAAACCATGTCTCAAAAACTGCTGCACCTCAATCAGTATAACGACCGCATAGCACCCTGCCAGCAGACTTGTCCGGCAGAAATCGATATACCCAAATATATATACCAGACAAAGATCGGAGATTATGAAGGCGCCGTCAATACGATTCGGGAGCGTAATCCGCTGCTGTTGGCATGTGGGAGGGTTTGTCCCCATCCGTGTGAAAATAAGTGCCGTAGAGGTATTGAAGACGAACCCGTCTCCATTAATCAATTGAAACGGTTTGTGGCTGACTATGAAATGAATTCAGGAAAGCGTCTTCCCGTCTCCTGCGCACCTTCCACCGGAAAAAAGGTTGCCGTCATCGGCGGTGGACCGGCCGGTTTGAGCAATGCTTTTTTTCTACGTCGTTTAGGCCATGAGGTTACCATTTTTGACGCCATGCCGAAACTCGGCGGCATGATCCGCTACGGTATCCCTGAATACCGTCTCCCCAAAGAAGTGCTTGCATGGGAGATCCAGGGAATTCTCGATCTGGGCGTCGAACACAAACCCAACATGATGCTTGGCAAAGACTTTGACATCGGATCACTGATGGCCGCCGGATTTGATGCTGTTTTCTTAGGAATCGGTGCCTGGAAAGATTATACCCTGCGTGCTGAAGGTGAGGATTTGGAAGGCTGCTACACAGGAATCAATTTTCTCACCAATTTTGCGTTATGGCAACAAGAAAAGCCCCATGACAAACGTCCGTTTGTGGGTAAAAAGTGTGTGGTAATCGGCGGCGGGAACACTGCCATCGACTGCGTACGCACCCTGGTTCGTTTAGGTGCTGATGAAGTATCCATTGTCTATCGCCGGACCCGGAAAGAAATGCCGGCCAACATGGTTGAAATTGAAGCTGCCGAACATGAGGGTATTAATTTTACTTTTCTCGCTGCACCCACCCGTGTTATCGGAGATGAGGAAGGCAAGGTCATTAGCCTGGAATATTTGAAGATGGAGCTCGGCGAACCGGATGCCAGCGGCAGACGCAGTCCTGTGCCCATTGAAGGTTCTGAAACCGTCATGGACATCGATATGCTCATCACCGCCATCGGTCAGGGTCCGGATATCTTCTTTAAAGATGAAAGTAAACGGCTCGACGAGGATCTGAAGGTTACCCGGTGGAATACCATTGACTCTGCCGATCCCATTGCCCTTCAGTCAAGCATACCCTATATTTTTACCGGCGGAGATGCCGCCACAGGAGCTGATCTTGTTGTTTCCGCCATCGGCGCCGGTCGTAGAGCAGCCCGATCAATTCACATGTACCTGACCGGCCAGAATGTCACACCCCCGGAAAAAACATTGTTTAAAAATAACATTCCTGTGTCCATTTTCGAATCGGTTCCTGGATTAACGAAATTACCCAGAACAAAAATGCCGGAACTACCGGTGGACGAACGGATTAAGTCGTTCGTTGAGGCAGATCTCGTCATCAGCGAAGAAGAGGCCCAGCATGAATCGAACCGCTGCCTACAGTGCTGCCTTATTTGTTATAATAAAGACGTTGCTTAACCCGAATTTCTCATGAAGAACATCGTTTTTTAACCACTTTTCCCGTTAGAAATTCGGGTTAAAGTGGTTAAAACTGTTCTTCATTGCCTCGAATTGCCTTTACTTGACTTCGGACATCCTTGTCGATAATCAACATCTGTATATTCCATGACAAAAGTCGTTAACATTCAAGCCTATCGAGCCAAATTACTACAACAGCGTACATTTGGACATTGGGAAAAACGCTTCAAAGAATCATATAGCCTCAAAACCCGTTTGTCAGATCTTTCAGACAAAACGCTTTATTTCCTTGCCCAGCCCGGAGAAAACAGCTCCATTGCCTATTATGAACTCATCATGGGAATCCTCGATTTCGGGCCGGCCATAAAGTTCAATTATCTTCCAAACAGAGAACAAATGCGGGTTGTGGACATTCATCTCTTTTTAGCCGATCAGGTGCGGTTTGAAGTTATGCGCCGATTGAAATGGCTCGTTCATCTCCCCTGTAAAAAATACAATCTTATAGAAATGGTTCAGGACTTCGACAAGATCAAGCCCGCATGCAAATCAAGCCCCCCCGAACTGGTTGCATCACATCCCGACAACATCTCCTACCAACAGCTTGCCAACGGCGACAAGGAGGTTTTTATTCGTCGTATGCTGCGAGATGCAATCGAAGCGTTTAAAGACCGCTTATAGCAGTTCCCCAAAAAAGA
>JAOUGB010000410.1 GCA_029857875.1 Desulfobacteraceae bacterium
CGGAATCTCGGTGGTACGACCCCGCTGGATATTACCGTGGATTTCAAGGAACAGCCCGGTTCCGAGGGCTCCAAGCCCTCCGCACCCAACCCTGGGACGGCCAAAAGCGGAACAGCGTCGCCCGACGATGAATTCGACAAATTCAGTGAGTTCGAGGAGGGGAAGTTGGACCCGAAGAAATACGGTTTCACCACCTCCAAGCTCGAGCTCGTAGAGAAGGTCCACGACTATCTCGATGCCCAGCCTGAGGCGGGAAAGGTGCTGTCCTTGGCCACGGTTTGGAAGCTGGCCCGGAGCATCAACGAAGGAAAGGAGCTCGACGACTTCAGTGCCGCGATATTATTCAACTCTCTGCAAGGCAGGAACCGTGAACTATTGGTGGACCCGTATGTTTTCATCCAGAACGGCCAGATCAGGATCACTACCCGAATCAAGGATTCCCTGCCGGACATCAGGCGAGACGCGCTTCTCAAGCGGATCCATGGTGATCTCTTGAAGAAAGTGGGGCTCAGCAAAGGCCAGTTCAGGCTCGCCGGGCTTATGGTCCTATACAACAACATGCTGCGCAGCCTCTTCGACTCACAGATCAAGACCATCGGCTACACGGTTTTGGCCCTGACCACCATGTTCGTTATCCTTCTTCGTTCCTGGAAGATCGCTTTGGTGGCCATCCTCCCGAACCTCCTTGCCACCATGTCCATCCTTGGGGTCATGGGCATCATGGACATCCCCCTCGACGTGATGACGATCACCATCGTGGCCATCAGCATGGGCATCGCGGTGGATGATACCATCCATTATCTCCACCGCTTCCATCGAGAGATCCTTTTGGATTGGGATTATCCGGCCGCCATGCGGCGATGCCACGGCACGATCGGCAACGGAATGTATTACACCTCGGTTCCCATCATCCTGGGTTTCTCCATCCTCGGACTATCCAACTTCGTGCCGTCGATACTTTTCGGTCTCTTCGTGGCCTTGGCCATGATCGTGGCGCTCTGGAGCAACCTGAACCTGCTACCAAGTCTCGTACTCGTCTTCAAGCCCTATGGCCGCGGACTGTCCACACAGGCTCAGCGTCCTGGGTCAGACGGGAAAGGACTCCAGGATCCTCACTAAAAAAAGCGAACGCATTCACCATTACCAAACTGTGGGTAGTCTTCCCCAATGATTTTTTGGGAACGATCTAACATATTACAATCCTATATTCCTCTACTTAATGCTTATTAGAAACTTGTAATTTAAAGGGCGTCCCTGAAGTCCTATCCATGAACCCTGAACCTTGAACCTGGAATCTTTCAAAATCGAAGCCTACAGCGAAGGCTGATAATCACTGATCAAGATAATAAACTTAAAATGTTAAGTACGTCCGCAAGATCCCTGGGCCGGCCAGAAGGTTTCTTGTTCCGGTGTGAAAATTGGGCGGTCAGTCAATGTGAGAGTATTCGTATGGGACATTCGCGCAGAACGTTCACAAATCTGAATTGATGCCATCTAAATCTTGCTAATCTTGGCATAACCTGTAACTCTCATGTTGAATATTGAGCGTCAAGCACTTTCTGCACGAACGTTATATATTGAAAACACTGTAGAAAAAACCTTTAAGAGTAGTAAATGTAGAAGTAATTATCGCCTTGTAATAAAATAACCTCCTGATAGCATAGGGTTGGCAATTTATAAACCACAAAAACACTAAAAGGAGGTTATTATGAGTAACCAAGAGCTTATCAGGCGTAAACAGTATTGTCAAATTGTCAAAGAAATTACCGGATCGGATCAATATATGGTCGTTGGCATCGATATTGGCAAAGACAAACATCACGCATTTATGGGTACGGCAACCGGAAAATCTTTGTTCAGAAAACTGATCTTTGAAAATAATAAAGACGGCTTTTCACGGCTGCTGAGAACAGCCGATGAGATCAAATCGCAAAACGATCTTTCCAAAATCGTTTATGGATTGGAGCCGACCGGCAATTACCATAAACCATTGGCCAGGCATTTAATCCGTTTCGGCAGTAATCTTGTTCTGGTTTCCGGCGAAGCGGTTAAGAAGAACCGTACACTTTTAGATGGCCGTTGGGACAAACATGACACCAAATGCGCGGCCAATATTGCCGACCTGGTATCCAGGGGCCGGTGCCTTTACTATGACTCTCCGTCACCTGGCATTATTGAGCTTCGATCTTTGCTGTCATTGAGAAGACGCCTGAAGAGAGAAGAACACAGCCTTCGAATGCGAATCAGGAATAATCTTCTGGCTCTGTATTTCCCTGAGCTTGACAGGTTCTACAGTGCTTGTGAGAGTGAAAGCCTGGCAATTGTCAAATGGTGTCCGGATCCGGATCAAATCGCCGGCATGGCCTTTGAACCGTTCTTTCAGATGGTGACGCGAACCCGGCGAGGGGCAACTCAGCTACTTAGACTACGAAAAATCCATCAACAGGCGATAGAGTCCATAGGTTGTCCTATGGGATCAGCAGCAGCGTTCGAAGCTCAGCTCCTGGTAGACAAACTCAAGCAAGTTCGTCAACAGCTAAAAGACACTGATGCGGCTATAAAAGATGTTGCTCTTGAATTTGCTGAGTATAGCTATTTGTTAACGATACCGGGTTTTGGTCCTTACATATCGGCTAGGGTATTGGCGTCCATTGCCGATCCTTTTCGATTCGAAAACCGCAAACAAGTTCTCAAGATGGTCGGATATGATCTTTGCGCAAAACGCAGTGGAAAAACCAGCGACAAAGCAGTACCGGTAATTTCTAAGAAAGGAAACGGTGAGCTTCGTTATGCCTTGTATCAGGCGGCTAATGTTGCAGTAACAAGAGTCGATCTGTTCAGAGCATACTTTACCAGGCTTATCCGTGGGAGAGAACGTGAGCGCGGAATAAAAACAAAAATGCGCGTTAAACTGGCTGCAAAAATGTTAATCATTGCATGGACATTAATGAAAAGGAAAGAGCCGTTTGATCCGGCATATCTAACCATCGAATAACAAGTTTTTCCGTCTTCGGCGAGAGAGCCCGTGCACGAACGTCGGGGCATTAAGACCTCTGGAGGGACGATAATGGGCCTCTCACTGAACTTGATAACTCTGGATAAGGGATGATTGGCAGCCCTAAGCAAATGGGGCATACCGGATAAACGTAACGATAAGAGGTATGGTTCGTCATTAGTGGGAGATTCGCCGAAAAATTATGTCAAAGAACAATGGACAGGTGCGCCTTAAAAAAGTCTAACTTTATAACTTGTTAATATTAATCATATTTAAAATTTTTAGTTTCTAGTTTGACAAAGGGAATATAGGATGTCCCTAATTTTCACAAGGGATTCTGCCACATCAGCAATTTTGGAGTTAGTCACGATGGCCACCTTGGCGATTTTACGATGATGATTACGCACAAATTTCATATGTTCAATCATCCCATTAAAATC
>JAOUGB010000409.1 GCA_029857875.1 Desulfobacteraceae bacterium
CTCATCAAGGGCAACATCAATGTAAAACGCTTAACCCTGCTCAATCCCGACTTGATGATTGAAGTCAACAAATCCGGTAAAACAAATCTGGAGTTTGATTTGCCGGCACAAAAGAAAGTGGAAACAACGCCTGTAAAAAAAGATAAAAAGGAAACAGCGCTGTTCGATTTTAGAGAGATACTTATCAAAGATGGAAAGCTGACGGTTAAAAACCATCAAAAAAATACAACTCTTGTCCTAACCATAGATCGAAGCAGTAGAAAATCAGCAAAGTTCATGGGCGACGGTGACATTGAACTGAAAGGCTCGTTCAACGACATTCCATTCAACGTGTCCGGAAAAATCGGTTCGTGGGCGGGTATCACTGACCCTAATGTATCCTATCCTGTTGATCTAAAGGCCAAAATCGCTCAAATGGATATTGCCATTATCGGCAAGATTCAGGACCCGGTGGCTGCAAAAGGCATTGATGTCAGATTCTCGGTCAAAGGCGATGATCTGGCCAAGATTGAAAATATCACACAAAAACCCTTTCCAATCGAAGGTCCGTTCCATATTTCCAGCCATCTAATTGCAGCCAAACCCGAAAAAATTCAAGTGTCCGATATGTTAATAGAACTGGGAAACAGTAAATTAAACGGTTCCGTAACACTTGACCGCTCTGGTAAAAAGCCGCGAATTTCAGGTGATCTTGTTTCCGAAATCCTCGATCTGCGTCCCATGTTAATAAACAGAGAGAAAAAGGCCGCCAGTGTAAAAGAAAAGGCAACGAAACCTAAAAGAAAATCGGACAAACTGTTTCAAAACACCCCCTTAAAATTAGACGATCTGCATCTTTTCAACACCGCCCTTGATCTTCAAATTAAACAATTGCTTTTCCAAAGATTTGCCTTTGATAATATTGTGACCAAGGTAAGGCTTCAGGATGGTAATCTCACGGTAAATCCCCTGACAGCTTCCATCGGCGGCGGAAAACTGGTTAATAATTTGAATTTTCAGGCAAAAGAAAATATGGCTTTTGTTGATGTAAACGTGGACATCAAACAAATGAACCTCGGGCAAATGCTTAAAAAACTGGAAATGACTCAATCCCTGGAGGGCATTCTCGATCTTGACATTAATCTGAAAGGTCAAGGAAAATCCGTGGCAGAGCTCATGGCAGGCTTAAACGGCGATGTGGTTGCCTCACTGGGAGAAGGGAAAATACCCACCGGTTATTTAAACCTTGTAAGTGCCGATATCAGCTCAACGCTCATGCGGTTAATCAATCCTTTTGGTAAAAAAATCGACAGCGCCCAAATTAACTGTGCCGTTTGTGATTTTAATATCAAAAACGGCATGGCCAAAAGTGACATCATCGTCGTCGACGATCCACAAAAAACATTGTTCAGCAAAGGAACGATAAATCTTAAAACCGAAGCATTGGATTTTAATATCGAAACCCATCCCAAAGAGGGGATTGGAACCCAAGATACCGGGAAATTGAGTATCAGCTTAAGCAAAATAACCAAGCCCTTTAAACTGGGCGGCACGCTGACCAATCCTTCTCTAGAGATTGATATCGTTGGCTCCGGCACCACCATCGGTGCAGCCCTTTTAGGGCCGGTGGGCTGGGCCTATCTTTTGGTTTCAGGCTCATCTGGAAAAGGAAACCCCTGTAAAAAAGCCCTTGAAATTGCTGGAAAGGGCGCAGCCGGCACAACATCCAAAACCGGAAAAGAAAAAGAAGTGACATCAGGATCCGAAGAGAAAAAACAAGGTATTGGAGACAGGATATTAAATATTTTCAAATAATAGAGCCTATCGCAATTTGAAACGCTCAATTTAGGTAGAACATGAAAGAGACCAAAAATGAATACCGCACTGATTATCGTTGACATTCAGAAAGATTATTTCCCCGGCGGTCGCATGGAACTGGTCGGAATGAACGATGCAAGCAGAAACGCAAGAGAATTATTACAATTTTTTCGTGAAAAAAAATGGCCGATTTTTCATATACAACACATCGCCGTCAGGGACAACGCCACGTTTTTTCTTCCGAAAAGCCAGGGCATAGACATCCATGAAAATGTCACGCCCCTTCCCGACGAACCGGTCATTCAAAAACACCATCCCAACAGTTTTCTAAACACAAAACTTCATGAAGAACTGCTAAAGGCCGGGATTGAGCACGTGGTGATTTGCGGCGCCATGAGCCACATGTGCATTGACGCAACCACCCGTGCTGCTGCGGATTTGGGATTCCAGTGCACCGTCATCCATGATGCCTGTGCAACAAAGGATCTTTCCTTCGGCGGCAAAGCAGTACCCTCATACATGGTCCACGGCGCATTCATGGCAGCATTACAATCCGTTTATGCCAAAGTTATGGATCTAAGCACGTTTTCATCATGGATTATCCAGAACTTTTCTAACCAGCCTGGATAGTTTGCCTCGATCAAAAGGTTTTTCAATATACTGACAAACGCCGATTTCTTTCGCTTTTTCTTCATCGATCTTTTCACTAAAGCCGGTGCACAGAACCGTCGGTATGTCCGGGCGAATTTTTTGGATCTCTTTCACCAGTTTGTCACCTGTGATATATGGTCGTATCAGGGCTCAACACCATATAATTGACAGGTATTGTTCCATAGGGTTTCAGCCAAGGACGCTGAATCCTCTTGTCTCACTTTTGCAAGCTTCAAGAGGACCGACCGGACAAAGGCCGGTTCGTTTCTTTGGGTGTGGTTTCTTTCGGGTGTCGGGGTCAAGTAGGGGGCGTCGGTTTCAATCAGAATTCGATCGACCGGGATCGAAGGCGCCATCTTTCTCAAGTCCTCACCACGTCCCTTGATGGTCACAATGCCGGTAATTCCGATATAAAGGCCCAAGTCAAGATACTGTTTCAGCTCATCCTCATTGCCGCTGAAGCAGTGCACAACCCCGTTTCTGCCGGTTGTGAAATGTGTTTTCAAAATGTCGATCAGACGGCCGTTGCTGTCCCGCTCGTGAAATATGACCGGAAGTTTCAGCGTATCGGCAATTTCAAGCTGCCGGATAAGCCACTTTTCCTGAACGTTTTTGGGAGAAAACATTCGATTAAAGTCAAGGCCGATTTCTCCCCATGCACGAACACTGGAACTTCGGGCAAGATCCTTGAGCGTCTTCAGGACGTCTTCATCGCAACTTTTTGCGTCGTGGGGATGAATGCCCACCGAAGCATACACCCCTGATATGGATTCCGCGATGGCGACCCCCTTGGCGCAGCGTTCAAAAGTTGTTCCAATGGTCATGGCCGACACAACGCCGGCCTCATGCATACGATGGATAACATTATCCAAATCTTTGTCATAGGCCCTGTCGTCCAAATGACAATGACTGTCAAAAAGTCTCATGAATTTAACCTGTTAGATATTTTACAAATCCCAAATACTGGGGCACACTGCCACAACAAGA
>JAOUGB010000408.1 GCA_029857875.1 Desulfobacteraceae bacterium
CTTGAAGGATTGGGTTCAATGGAAGCGGTCATGAAGGCCAAAGGTGAACTGCTGGGAAAAATCAAGGCGGGCGGCATGGCGATTCTCAATGCAGATGATCCGAGGCTGCTGAAACTGGCAGATATCACACCCATAACTGTTTTGTTTTTCGGTATCTCCAAAGATGCCGCAATCAGGGCTGAATCTGTTGAGGAAAAAGGGGAAGGACTCTCTTTCGGCCTGGTGCTGCCTGATGAAACGATTTCCGTTCATCTTAAAACTCCGGCAATGTTTATGATTTCAAATGCTCTGGCGGCGGCGGCGGCGGGCTATCTTTTGGGTTTAACAGCCGTTGAAATCAAGAACGGAATTGAAGCCTTCAGACCGGTTCAAGGTAGGATGAATATCCATAAAACCGGTAAAGGAATCCATATCATCGACGATACGTACAATGCCAACCCAGGTTCAATGCAGGCGGCCATAATCACTCTTACGTCATTGAAGGGAAAGAACAAAGGGTTTCTGATTGCCGGTGATATGCTTGAACTGGGAAAACACTCGGCGCCTATGCATCGAAAGATAGGTGCTGTTGCCGCCAAGTCAAAAATTGCCGGTCTTTATGTGACCGGCAAATACGCAGAAGATGTTGCGGCAGGTGCTTTGGAAGAACACATGAATCCGGATAACATTTTTAAAGGCACCCGGGAAGAGATCATAGAGGCTGTTACAGACCGGCTCGATGCCGGCGACTGGGTTCTGGTAAAGGGGTCCAGGGGGATGGCCATGGAAAAAGTTGTCCAAGGGTTGTTGGCGTGGGCTGATAATTAAAGTTGATATAAAATTTAATCATACTTGAAGCAGAAGTTGAAACCGGCTTTTTAGAAAGATTTAAACTGTTACCGGAAGAGTAAAACAAAAGCATGCTTTATCATTTACTATATCCGCTTCATAAGACGCTGTCGGTTTTTAATGTATTCCGATACATTACCTTTAGGACAATCTATGCCAGTCTGACGGCTTTTTTAATCTGTTTTTTCCTGGGACCCTGGGTGATTCGAAAACTGAGTTACATGCAGATCGGTCAATATGTCAGAGATGACGGTCCACAGACACACCTTAAAAAGGCCGGAACACCGACCATGGGTGGAACGTTGATCATTTTTTCAATTACTGTTTCCACACTGTTGTGGACCAATTTGACCAATTATTTTGTGTGGATCGTGCTTTTTGTGACTGTTGGCTTTGGAGGTATCGGTTTTATTGACGACTATCTCATGCAGATCAAAAAGCAGAGCAAGGGACTGACTGTTCGAAACAAATTTCTGCTTCAGGCGATTCTGGCGATGGTTACAGGGATTCTGGTCTATGTGAGTCCGGACTTTTCCACCCGCATAACCATTCCGTTTTTTAAAAACATTTCACCCGATCTCGGGTGGGGATATATACTGTTTGCAGCATTGGTCATTATCGGTACGTCGAATGCAGTCAATATCACTGACGGGCTGGATGGTCTTGCCATCGGACCGTTAATTATCGCTTCAGCCGCGTACATGGTTTTTGCATATGTGGCCGGGCACGTTAAGATCGCCAATTATTTGCAGATCAATTATGTAGCTGGAAGTGGGGAGATTGCAATTTTCTGTGGCGCCATGGCCGGTTCAGGTTTGGGATTTTTGTGGTTCAATTCATATCCTGCACAAATTTTCATGGGGGATGTGGGTTCCCTGTCGCTAGGCGCAGCCATTGGCACTGTAGCGGTGATCACCAAGCAGGAGATACTTCTGGCACTGGTGGGAGGGCTATTTGTCATTGAAACGCTGTCTGTTATTTTTCAGGTCGGTTTCTTCAAAATGACAAATGGTCGCAGAATTTTCCGAATGGCTCCCCTTCATCACCATTTTGAGCTCAAAGGATGGTCGGAGCCCAAAGTTATTGTTCGATTCTGGATCATTGCAATTGCACTGGCGTTGATTTCCATGAGTACGCTGAAACTGAGATAAAAGAAGTAAGGTAAGAAGAGGTAATGGGTAATAGGTGATGGGTTAAGGAATAACAACAACAAAACTAAAAATGGAAACCTATTATTTATAGCCCATAACCTATAACCCGATTAATTATATGGATCTTCATCAAAAAAACATTCTTATCGTCGGTCTTGGCATATCCGGTATGGCCGCAGCGCGATTCGCCAATAACAAGGGAGGGATCGTGACGATAACCGATATTGCCAAAGAAGATGCCCTATCCGGCTATTTACCGGAGGTGCATAAAATAGATGTTAGGACCGAACTGGGGGGGCATAACACAGAGACTTTTGAGAATGCTGATCTTATCATTGTGAGTCCCGGGGTTCCCCATACCATTTTGCCCATTAAACGGGCCCAAAAAAAGGGCATTCCGGTATTAGGAGAAATAGAGCTTGCTTCACGATATATCCGAGAACCTATTATAGCCATATCCGGTACCAACGGTAAAACGACAACAACACGACTTTTGGGTAATATGCTCGAAAACTCCGGGTTTAAGGTTTTTGTGGGTGGGAATATCGGCAACCCATTGATCGATTATGCCGGAGGGGAGAAAACTGCCGACATTGTTGTGGCTGAAGTCAGCAGTTTTCAGCTCGACACCATCGATATGTTCAGACCCCGGGTCAGTGTCCTCTTGAACATCAGTGAGGATCATCTTGATCGATATCCGGATTTCGAATCTTATGTAAGGTCCAAAGGCCGCATTTTTAAAAATCAGGCCGAAGGCGATACAGCGGTGATAAATGGTTCTGATCCCTTTATTTCCTTAATCAGCAAAACGCTTAGAACCCGTGTACTGCCCTTTTATCATCAGGATAATTTTAATACTAAAAACCGAGAATATGCCGTCATCAGCAGAAGAAATGGACAAAATTCACCGATGATCAATATTTTTACAAAAGAAAACCCCAAAGGTTTTCTCGATCTTTCGCAGGTAGATCTTTTGGGACGGCACAATATGGAAAATGTCGCGGCAGCGGCCTTGGCAGCCCTGGCCGCCGGCGGGACCCTGGAAGGAATTCAATCCGCATTAAACGATTTCAAAGGGCTATCCCATCGTCTGGAATTTGTCAAAATCATCAACGGTGTTCACTTTTACGATGATTCAAAGGGAACAAACATCGATGCAGTGGCCAGAGCGCTTGAAGTTTTCGATAAACCGGTGGTTCTTATTATGGGCGGGCGTGATAAAGGAGGAGACTTTAAACAACTGCGAGGGCTGGTGAAGCAACATACGAAGAAACTGATCGTTATGGGCGAAGCAGGAAATGTCATAAAATCGGTTCTTGGAGATTCATGTCAGGAAGGCGCCCAAAATGCATCTACAATGGAGAATGCGGTGAGTTTAGCTTATCTGGCGGCGTCGCCCGGGGATGTGGTGCTCTTATCTCCCGGTTGTTCCAGCTTTGATATGTACGGCAGTTAT
>JAOUGB010000411.1 GCA_029857875.1 Desulfobacteraceae bacterium
ATCGCTAAAGGCACCGCTCATAATAAACAGTATGTTGCTGGTATTGACCGATCGTTTATCCCTTTTCCCGGTTTTACGAAAGCGTTCGATCTCCTGAATCATCGAAATGGGATCATGAGGTACTTTTAGATCGACTTCAGTTTCTTCCATGGGTTTTAGCAATGCCCGCTGGACACCTGATCGAGAGACATCAACGCCAATGACATTCCGGCTTGATGCAATTTTATCGATTTCATCAATGTAGATAATACCATATTGAGCGAGCTCAATATCACCGTCGGCTTCTCTGACAAGATCTCGGACAAGATCTTCTACATCACCACCCACATAACCTGTTTCACTAAATTTTGTAGCATCACCCTTTACAAAAGGAACATTGATTTTTTTAGCGATGAGTTTGATGATGTATGTTTTGCCAACACCGGTGGGCCCGAACATGAGGATGTTGTTTTTGATTCGTCCGACCATGTCGTCGATCTCATCGGAAGAGTTTTCAGCACGTTTTATACGGTTAAAATGTGTACATATTTTTGTGGATAGTATGGCTTTGGCGTTTTCCTGCTTTACAATGTATTGATCAAGAAAAGAGATCAATTCTTCAGGTTTTAAATCAAAATTGATCCTTTTTTCTTTTTTGACAGATTTTTCACCCTTTTCGGTGGTGACTTTCTGGGGCAAAACCAGAGGTGTCACCATTTTAACGCTGCCTCCAAATTTTTTCGATAGAAAATCGCCGATCTCCTTTTCGATTTCTTTTGGATCCGGTATTTTTTCATTATGTTCTTTCATGTTTCGCTATTATACTTGTATCTGTTTCTTTTGGTGGATTATTTTTAGATCCCTTAACTTCGCCCTTTCTATAAAACTATAATCACACCTTATGGAAAATGCAAGGTTGAAATGGTTTGCTCCTGGGGCGAAGTACTCTGGTTCGTAAATCAGTTGATGGATTTTAAAGGCTTCACCCCCAAGCAAACCCTTCTACTTTAAGGCAGAGGGCAGGGAAGGAATGGATCGTAATCTGTAACAGTATTTATGAAACGTTCTGCCTATATGCTCAAGATAAAAAGGCAGAGCCCATAAAAACCCTGCCTTTATTGCCCTGAATAGCTTTTTAGTTTAATTCAAGGCATTTAAGTTCGGTCGAGCCGTCACCTAAAACAAGTGCGGAGTCTTCCGAACTTTAAAAATTTTCGTAAGTTCAGTTCTTTTTTCGATTTGTAGTTAAATGAACCAATTAAATGCCACCTCAAACTCCCGTTTAAAGTATAACCTTTAGAGGTTTTTGACCGTCACATGGTTTTGATATAGATGTTGAAGTTGGGAGGCATTTAATTGGATTCATCGCCAACATCCTAAAAACGCATGTTTTTAATATTTGGTTTTATTTTTATTGATAGCAGAAATCATGCCAAAGTCTTCAAACGAAATTATTATATGAAATATTATATAGTTATAATTTTCTCGTGTGAACCGTATACTAAAATATTGTGTTAAATGATATGAATTTTATTTCACATTATGAAGTAATTTTCATATGCTGGAGCATGATAGGAAGGAAAACTGGAATAGTGGAATAATGGAGTAATGGAATTATGGCTTTGAGGGATTTTATAACAATTAAAATAGGTAAAATCTAATCTTATTCCCAATATTCCAATATTCCAACATTCCATTCTTCCATAAAAAGTTATTTTTGGCCTGCGATATCAAAGGCTTTTTAGCTATATCGGGTTGGGAAGCTTGAATTTTTACTCATCAGAGGCGTG
Source organism: Desulfobacteraceae bacterium (assembly GCA_029857875.1). Taxonomy (GTDB): domain Bacteria; phylum Desulfobacterota; class Desulfobacteria; order Desulfobacterales; family UBA11574; genus UBA11574. The sequence goes on from JAOUGB010000411.1 coordinate 1,770, forward strand.
ATTCGGTATTTTGAATTGTCGCATCAGAAACGAAAGATGCGACAGTTCATCTTGAAGTTCTTTTAGCTTGGCTTCAATCATTATTCCTAATACTGCCATTCGGTTTTCAGAACTTCCGGCATTGTCAAGACATCTGTCGATCTTTTTTTGGAATTCTTTGAGATCCGGATATTCCTTCAACAGGCGATCCCGTTCTTTACGGGCTGTTTTACCCATCTCGATCAGTTCTTGTCTGCTGAGCGTGCTGTTCTTTTTTTCTAAACTTAAAAGATTTCCCATGGTGTTAATTCTTAGCAGAAACCATGCCAATGCCTTCATACAACATAATTTATTTGAATATTAAACAGTTATGCTTTTTGATGCGAATAAGATACTAAAATATTATATTAAATTCTATGAATTTTATTTCATATTGTGAACTCGTTTTCCTAATCTAAAATCGTACTTATGTTCTGAATATACGACCAGGTTTCAATATTGATGAAATTGTAAAAAAGCCAAAATTTGACGGCAAAGTAAAAAGCTTCAAACTCCCCCACAGAAAACCAGCGGGATAAAAAGGCGCGCAAATTCCGAGGAATGAGGTGTACTTATTGTACGCCGCAGTGATGAGGAATGCAGCGCTACGCAGAAGTTGGACTTTTTACGAAGCCGTCAATATTCCTTTTTTGATCTTTCCAAGTCCCGTTGCTCGTCACGCCGTCTGATAGACTCACGTTTATCATACTTACGTTTACCCCTGGCAAGGGCCAATGTCAGCTTGGCCTTTCCGTTCTGGAAATAAATCTTTAAGGGGATAAGAGAAAACCCCTTTTCATTGACTTTGCCGTATAGTTTGTTGATTTCATATCTGTGTAAAAGGAGTTTTCTTTTTCTTAAAGGATCATGATTTCCGTAATAGGCAAAGGGATAAGCACCGATGTGAATCTGATGAACAAACACTTCGCCTTTGTTAATTCTGGCATAAGAATCTTTTAAATTAACGCGGCCGAGTCGGAGGGATTTAACTTCTGTTCCCAAAAGAACCATACCTGCTTCATAAGTCTCTTCGATAAAATAGTTGTGTCTGGCCTTTCTGTTTTCAGTAATTATTTTTATATGGTTTGTGCTCAAATGCTTTTTTCTCCTTCCAATAAACCATTTGTTCATTATTCCATAGTTCTCTCCGAGGCTTAGGCTCTACAAGCCGGAGGCCATCATTACAATTAAGAGCAAAACGAACTAAGTTCCTGAATAGGCAGGGGAGATTATGGCTCGGTGTATCCCAATTCAAAAAGAATACTATTGTAAGTACCGAGCAGCAGTTCCATAATGCCTGTTTCGGATGTCTCTTTAAGAACATCCTTAACGAACAAGGCAGCATCTTTAACATTGAGGGATCTAATAATTTTTTTGATTGCCGGTATTGATTGAGGATTCATACTTAATTTGATTATTCCCAACCCCAAAAGGATAGGTATATTCACAGGGTCACTTGCCATTTCTCCGCACATGTAGACTTCCACATCGTTGTTTTTTGCAATATCGGCGACATATTTGATCATTCGTATAATCGCAGGGTTAAGCGGTTGATAGAGATGTGCAACCTGTCTGTTGACTCTGTCAACCGCCAGCGAATACTGGATAAGGTCATTGGTTCCAATACTAAAAAAGTCAACA
>JAOUGB010000014.1 GCA_029857875.1 Desulfobacteraceae bacterium
TTCCGCAGCGTAAGCTGCTTAGTGCTTTTCCATTGCCGTCCTCTCAACGACAATGGAAAAATTATTATTCTCTGCGTCCTCTGTGTCTTGAGCGAAGCGGGCGGTAAATATAAACTCACATACCTGCATAGCAAAGCTGCGACCTTCAGCTTAGCTGAAGGTTTAATGGATTAATCAAACCTTTAGACACTTGAAGTCAAAACCGATTCCAATTGTTTCAAATAACCTCCGTAAAAATGATCCGCACCATCGATAACTTCAAAGCGGGCATTGGGATTCCATGTAGAAATCATTTTTTCTATCACATCTGCAGGTGCGATATCATCCCTGTTTCCGGTGACCACAAATTTAAGGGTATCCATCGTGACAATAGATTTAAAATCCATAAATCCCACCGGCGGGGAAACCATGATCATCTGTTTTGTCAAGGTATCTTTCTGTAGAGCATGTGCGTTCACCCAGGCGCCGAATGAATATCCCGCCAAATCGATCCGCTCCATTCCCATATCCGCGAGAAATGAAAGGGCAGACAAAACGTCTTTTTGTTCGCCGAGGCCGTTGTCATAGGCCCCCTGGCTTCTTCCGACCCCTCTGAAATTGAACTTTAACGTTGAATATCCTTTCATATGGTAAACATGAACGATGGATTCCACTACCAGATTATACATATCTCCGCCATAAAGCGGATGGGGATGGGTAACCACAACGCCTTTCTTTTCATCCCTTTGATTGAGCAGCCCTTCTATTTCATATTCTTCTGATAAAAACGTTATTTTTTCGGCCATTGTGTGTCCTTACTCCAATCATTTAACTCAGCCATTGATAACGCATCGTAAAATGAACAACCATAGATTAATGGATGCGAAACTTGCCTAAAGAACCATTTAAAATGTTTAAAAATTCACACTCTAAAAGCAAAACGATTCTACCCTACGATATACGTTCCGGTGCCCACAGCGATCAAGACGTTCTGATCGTTATACAGCTCCATTCGGGTTACACTGACTCTCCTGCCGGCCCGCATAATCGAACCTGTTGCAACAAAATAATTCCCTTTTCCCGGTCTCAGATAGTCGATACGTAGATCAATGGTGCCGATTTTTATCCAACTTTTCCCGATCTCTTCTGCTGTATGTCCTTTCATTTTCTGAAGAACACCCAAAGAGGCGGTTAACCCGCCGGTGGTGTCCAAAACTGCTGAAATAACACCCCCGTGAAGAATTCCCTGAACGTAATTTCCGATAAACGCGTCTTTCATTTCGAACTTTACACGCACGTCTTCCATCTTTAAAGATTCGACCTTAAGACCTAAAACCTTGTTAAAGGGAATTTTTTGTTCATACAATTTACACAGCATTTTCAACCGATCATCAAGCTCTATTTTTTTATCAGGCATAATGAAACTCCCATAAGGCAACCTATCCAGTGAAAAAATTCAGGCCAAAAAGATTAAAAAGAATCTGTCTGTTTTTTAAGTTCCGTCGCTTCCTCCGGACAAACATCCACACATAGACCGCAACCATAACACAATTCGGGATTATAATGTATCTCTTCTTCTTGCCAGAATCGGGCGTCAAAAAGACATCTGTCGATACATTCTCCGCATCCCGTACATGTCGCCATATCGGTTACGGCGATATAGCTGCTGCGGGCGATGAGATCGGTTCGATCATACAATCTCATCATTTGAAGATCATGGCAGCAGCAATAACAGCAGCTGCAAAATGCATATATTTTGTTGCCGGGCATGTAAAAACTTAAATGCACGAGGCCTTTCTCATTTGCATATCGTAACACATCTTTTGCTTCTTCAAGAGAAATCTTGCGTCCCCTGCCTTTTTCCATGTTTTTTACTGCAACATCGTCTAAAAGAAAACAGACTTCCAGCGGGTTGTCACAACGCCTGTAGTGAGTTCTGCATTCACAATCGGTCAGCGCAATGGTGTTAGCAGCACGAAGTATTTCAAGGGCCTGTTCACTCGGCATGACCCACTGCTTTGCTTCAACCGACTCACGTACTGGAACAACCCTGGATGCATAGGGTATCTCACCCGCTCCCAGCCATTTATCGTATGTCTTAAGTCTTTTTTCCAAAAACAAGTCTTTGTTGTTTGGTTTCATTTTTGCAACCTTTCTGTGAGAGATAGAATTATCTGTGAGTAAGGCCTTTCGGAAAAAAACGCTGCTCTGTCTCTGATTCGCTGCCAAATTTCAGAAAGATCTGCATGTATTGCCTGTTCCGGACATTTTTTCAAACAGTTGAAACAAAAAACACAGCCATGGCCAAAATCCGGATACGGCGTAAAAGTAACCGCATCCGCCGGGCAAACGTCTGAACATACCTGACATTGATTGCAAAGCTCGGTATCTATGGTTCGCTCCGGCATATGCGCTTTGGCCGTTTGAAGGCTGATTTTTTCCATCTCTGCATGATTTTCTTTGGTTTGATAGGCCAGGTCAGACAATTTAATCCCTTCCGGGTTGTCTTCGTAAAGTTTTTGGTTGATATGATTCACAAGTTCCTCAACCATTCGGTCGTCGTCAGCATCCGGATGCCCTTTCCCCAAAGGATCTTCAAGCTGCCACATTAATGAGTGTAAGGCCAGGATCTTGGCTGCGCCGAGAAGCGTAAACTTTTTGCTTATTAATTCTTTGCCCATTTCATACAAGGAAATACCGGAGCAAGCCCCGCCCCAGGTAACAAAAGGAACAGCAAAGGCGCCGGTATTCTCTTTGAGTTCGGCAATACATTTCATCACCAACGGAATCGCATGAGAAACATACACCGGAGAGCCGATAAAAAGACAGCTGTTGCCTTCTGAGGCTTCCATCTGCTGTGAAATCGTCATGGCGATATCGCAGCTGGATTCAGCCAGGTTGAATGAGGACACCTCGGCACCCAGCGTCAGAAACTGTTTCTCGATAACCTCTGCGACATGCCGAGTGGACCCTGCCGGCGAAAAATACACAATGAACACTTTTTTCTTTTTTATAATCATTTGGTTATCCTATTATCATATGGAATTTTTTAATAACGCAACAGAGCTATCATAAGCAAGTTCTTATTCCACCAGGCACCGTAACCTTTCTCCAAAGTTTCCGATGCCTTCACTTGCCAGTGATCTCCACCGAATACAATCCCGTCTCTGACATATATTAAAATATTTTTTCCAGTTCAATTGGATCTTTTGATGCTTTGAAAATATCATAGGCCTTGCTTCGATTTGCTTTATGATTATGCAGGCTTGACCTTTATTGTTTATCGATATATCTAAAAATGCAACATTTGATACCGAATCAACGATACAAAGACCAGCGACGTTTTAGAAAAACATCCGAGGGCTCTATTAAATGAAAATGATAAGGGAGAAAATAAATGCCGCAACCAAAGAACGCCATGGAAATTTTTCAACTGCTCGACAGATCGAATTGCCGGGAGTGCGGTCAAAAGACATGTCTGGCTTTTGCCGGAGCGGTTTTCAGAGGTCAAAGCAAGCTCGAGGAATGTCCGAAACTGGATCGGGAAACCATCGAACAGTTTTCGGGAGAACGCAAAAAGGAACATACCGTTGAAGAAATTCAAGAAGAATACATGAAAAAAATGAAAGCGGAGATTTCCGACCTTGACCTTGATGAGGCTGCTCAGAGAACAGGAGGCCGGGTATCCAACAACAAACTGACACTAAAGGTGCTGGGAAAGGATTTCAGCGTCGATTCAAAAGGACATCTTTACACGGATATCCATATCAACATGTGGGTAGCCATCCCGTTTCTCACCTACGTTCTTTATAGCAAAGGAATACCGGTGTCGGGAAACTGGGCTTCCTTCAGAGAGTTGAAAGACGGCAAGGAAGAGTATCCCCTTTTTCAAAAAAGATGTGAAGAACCCATGAAACGTGTCGCCGATACCTATACCGATCTGTTTGACGACATGGTGCATATTTTCAGCGGAAAACAGGTTGAAAAACAATTCGAATCCGATATATCCGTTGTGCTGCACCCTCTCCCAAAAGTTCCGATCATGGTATGTTACTGGTTACCGGAAGACGGTCTCGAATCGAGCCTGCATGTTTTTTTTGACAAAACAGCGGACGAAAATCTCGGCACCAGTGCTGTCTTTACTCTGGGAGTCGGGCTTTCTCAAATGTTTGCTAAACTTTCACTAAGACACGGAGTTTCAGAAACTTATTAAAAATGATTGCGTATTGCGGCCTTGCCTGTTCTGACTGCCCCACGTTTTTGGCGACTAAAAATGACGATGACGTTGCCAGGCAAAAAACGGCTGACTTGTATGCCGAAAAGTTTGGACTCGACCTGAAGCCCGAAAACATCAATTGTGACGGCTGTAAGTCCGAGGGAGGAAAGCTGATCGGATATTGTCAGTCATGTGATATCAGGCAGTGCTGCCGCGAAAAAGGTCTGGAAAATTGCGCACATTGCAAGGACCAGCCGTGTGAAAAATTAACCCAGTTTCATGCGTTTTCCACCGATGCAAAGGCGAGCTTTGAAGCGCTGAAAATAGAGACTGGATAACGCTGGATGGATTGATCCAAGGAGGCACTTATCATGAGTATGGAAATTTTTCAGAAAGTAAGAAAAATGGGGGAAAAATTAAAAGAGAAAAGAAAAAATGAAGAAATAGATTATAATTATATGACCGCTCCCTGTGGATTGCCGTGTTTCGAATGTTATCTTTATCTGGCACAGTTCGACCAAGGAATGGCTGAAACAATTGCAGGTGTCTTTAATGTTTCACCTGATGAAATCAAATGTAAGGGATGCAGGGCTGAAAATGGCAAATGCGCACATCATCCCATGGAATGCAGGGTCTATAAATGTATCGAAAGCACTGATATGAAAACTTGTGCAGAATGCAACGATTTCCCCTGTGAATATCTTCATCCCTATAGAGACCAGGCTGAAAAATGGCATAATACTAAAATATATAATCTTTGCCGCATAAAAAAACTCGGGCTTGAAAAATGGGCAAAAGAGGAAGCCGGCGGTATTTTGGATAAATATTTCTACGGAACCTGGACCTTATAGTGGGTTTTGCGAAAGGTTTATAGTAAATACAAAAAAGCAAACAAACGGGGTGAGTATGTTTGAACACATCCTGGCCGCCAAAGAAAGACTGCAAGGCCATGTCAATGTGACGCCGGTCATGACGTCACGAACGTTAAACCAACGGGTTGGAGCGCAAGTATATTTTAAGTGTGAAAACCTCCAGAGGATTGGGGCATTCAAGTTTCGTGGCGCATTCAACAGTATCTCTAAACTTTCAAAAGCAGAGAAAGCGGCTGGCGTCATTACATATTCTTCAGGGAATCATGCCCAAGCCGTGGCTTTAGTCGGTCAAATTCTGGATGTTCAAACAACCATCGTCATGCCGAACAATGCCCCTGAAACCAAACGCGCGGCTACCGAGGATTATGGTGCCGTGATTGTTGAGTATGACCCTGAGAATACATCTCGTGAGGCTGTCGCAGAAAGTCTTCAAGCAAAAAACGGCTTTACCATGATTCCACCGTTTGATCATTTGGATGTCATTGCAGGTCAAGGTACTGCCGCTCTGGAAATGTTTGAGGAGGTCGGCCATCTTGATACCCTACTGGTTCCTTGCGGCGGCGGGGGGCTGTTGAGCGGTTCGGCCATAGCCGCAAAAAATATCGATCCGGATTGTCGGGTCATCGGTGTTGAACCTGAACTTGCTGATGATGCAACAAAGTCGTTTTACACCAAAAGACTTCATCGCGTAAAAAACCCGCCCACCATCGCCGACGGAACCCGAACACCCTCTCTGGGCAAGATCACCTTCCCCCTCGTGCTTGAGTATGTGGACGAGATGAAGACCGTATCGGAGAAAGCGATCATAGAAGCAGTTAAATTTCTATTTTATCGAATGAAGCTTGTGGTTGAACCGTCAGGCGCACTCGGGCTGGCGGCAATATTGAGTCGAAACGTGATTCCCAAAGGCCGGGCAGGAATCATTATCAGCGGCGGCAATATTGACGCTGCTACGATGATAATGATTTTAAACTCATAAAAAACGGAAATGGGTTTGACAATCCAAGAATCAGGAATCGATACATTAACCCTTAGCACATGTATTCTTAAATACGGTAAAGTATTTATAGCTTGTTTTATTCATTATATTCACGGAAAAGTGTAAAGTGCCTAAAGTGAACTAAAGTGCCTAAAGTTAAGGTATTCTATCAATTTTAATTATAATTGATTGCGCTGAAAGCGCGTTCCTCAACTTTAGCTCACTTTAGGCATTTCAAACTTCAAACTTTTGGGCTTCAGCTTATCCAGAATAGCGATCCTGATCAAAATACGTCACCGTATTTATGAATTATAGCACTTAGCCTGGGTTAAAAGACGCTATGAGACCTTTTTTAAAACCCTTATTATCTCGGCACCAAACGCCTGCTTCTGCCAGTTTTTCATTTCCTTGACTGTCTCAAGGGATTTACTGTCACCAGGATTCTTTACGGCAATGGCCGTGATCAGCGCATTATTGCAAAGTATCCCGGGATCGATCCCAAGAGTGCTTGCTTTCGAAGCTCTCCAGAATTTAAGGGCTTTTATTTTTGCCGACGCCCCGTTGGGCAACACAGGGGGTTTTTGGGAAGGAAAAACCGGAAGTTCGCTTTCAGGTATTTTCAAGGGCTTGGCCACCACCTTTATCAAATCATTGCCGTACATGGAGATCTGCCTGTTACTCAAAGCTTTTATGTTTTTTAAACGGCGCAACGTTACGGGTCTTGCCGTTGTAATCTTCATTATCGACTCATTCCCAATAATTTTGAAAAATGGTTTGTCCTTTTTTTCAGCAACACGTTTTCTGAACTGCAGCAAGGCTTCGAGCACGGCAAGACTTCTTGATTTGAGCCGACCCGCGCCTTTGAATTTCATAAATAATGGCGCCTCATTGGATAACACAGGCCTCACCTTGCTTAAATCTTCGCACTCTTCAAGCACCCATGTCATCCGGTCTATTTTTTTAAGCCTATGAATCAGCATCCTGGCAAGGGGAAGAAGATAGATCACATCTTTTGAAGCATACGCCATCATTTCCTTTGGCAACGGTCTTTTAGACCAGTCTTTTTTCTGGTATTTTTTATCGACATTGACGTTAAAAAACATCTTCAACACCGCCTGCAATCCGGTCTCTTTGATCCCTAAAAATCGGCAAGCAAGTTCCGTATCAAAAAGATTGTTTATTCTAATTTTGAAATCCCGGTAAAGACTGCGGACATCATAGTCCGCTCCATGAAAAATCTTTTTGATATCGGGGTTGGAAAAAATCGGATTAAGTGGGGCCAGGTTTTTTATCGCCAATGGATCAACCACAACAGAGATTTTTTCAGTGGCGATTTGAATCAAACAAACCTTTTCTTTATAATGATACATGGAATCTGCTTCCAGATCAACGGCCACGGCCTTTTCCTTTTCAAGGGATCTTACAATTTCTTCTAGACCAGCTGCCGTATCTATTACCTGAGATTCGATTTCCATTCAATTTTCCCTTGACCCGTCAAGTTATTTCACCTAATCTTACTTTTTTTAATTTACAAAATAATCTTTTCGTTGTTCTGAAATTTGTACTTTTTACGAAAAAAACTCGAATTTCCAAGTTATCCAGATTAGGTGATCATATTATGGTGAACATAACATTTCCTGACGGTAATATAAAGAGCTTTGAAAACAACCCCACGGGTTTGGATGTGGCAAAAAGCATTTCCGATGGTTTTGCACGAAACTGCGTGGCCATGGAATTGAACTCGGAGCTTGTCGATTTAAGCACAACAATCACCCATGATTCCAAAGTCAGACTGGTCACAACCAAAGATCCCGAAGCGCTGGAAGTTCTTCGGCACAGCGCAGCCCATGTCATGGCCCAGGCGGTTATTCATCTCTACAAAGATGCCAAACTGACCATCGGGCCATCGGTTGAAGACGGATTTTATTACGACATCGATATGGAACCGGTCTCTAAAGAGGATTTTGAAAAAATCGAAGCTGAAATTCAAAAAGCCATCAAGGCCAAGATACCCTTTGAACGCCGCATGGTTTCAAAATCCGAAGCTCTGGAATTTTACAAAGACGAGCCGTATAAACTCGAAATGATCTCGGAACTGGAGGAAGGCACAATTTCGTTTTACAAACACGGCGATTTTACGGATTTGTGTCGTGGCCCGCATCTTCCCCATACCGGATTTATTAAAGCCATAAAGCTGATGAAAGTCTCCGGTGCTTACTGGCGTGCCGATCAAACAAAGGCACAGCTACAAAGAATTTACGGTACGGCATTTTTTTCCAAAAAAGAGCTTGATGAATACGTATATTTTATTGAAGAAGCCAAAAAAAGAAACCACCGCAAAATCGGTATTGCTCTCGATCTTTTCAGTTTTCACGATGAAGCGCCTGGAATGCCTTTTTTTCATCCAAAGGGAATCAGTATTTGGAACTGTCTTTTCGATTACTGGCGGGAAGAACACAGAATAGCAGGTTATGTGGAAACAAAAACCCCGATCATGCTCAATCGCAGCCTTTGGGAAAAAAGCGGTCACTGGGACAATTACCGCGAAAATATGTACACCTCCCTTGTTGATGAAGAAGAATACGCCATAAAACCGATGAACTGCCCGGGAGGGATGCTCATATACGGGATGAAACCCCACTCATATAAAGACCTGCCGATTCGGGCCGCAGAAATCGGACTGGTGCACAGACACGAACTTAGCGGTGTGCTGTCCGGCCTGTTCAGGGTCAGGGCCTTTCATCAGGATGATGCGCATATTTTTATGAGACCGGATCAGATCGAAAAAGAAATATTAGGCGTGCTCAGGCTGGTGAAACGGATTTACCGCACATTTGGGCTCGGATTTCATTTAGAGCTTTCCACAAGGCCTGAAAAATCTATCGGAACAGATCAACAATGGGAATTAACAACTAAAGGGCTCAAGGCAGCACTGGATACGTACGGCCAAGATTATAAGATAAATGAAGGAGACGGTGCATTTTACGGGCCCAAGATAGATGTACACATCAAAGATGCCCTTGGCAGAACCTGGCAGTGCGGGACCATTCAGCTCGATATGTCGCTGCCTGAACGGTTTGACCTTTCATACATTGACAGCAACAATGAAAAACAACGCCCATTGATGATCCATCGGGTCATTTACGGCTCCATCGAACGATTTTTCGGAATTCTCATCGAACACTTTGCCGGCAAGTTTCCGCTGTGGATGGCACCGTTCCAGGTCATTCTCTTGCCCATCAACGACGATCTCGTGTCCCACGCAAACGATGTGAGAATCATGCTTGAAAAGGCCGGGCTTCGCACGGAAGTGGACAGCAGAACCGAGAGCCTGAACAAAAAAGTTCGAGATGCCCAAATCAACAACATCCCGTTGATTCTGACCATCGGGGATAAAGAAAAAAAATCCAAAACCCTTTCGGTGAGAACCCTGGACGGCAATGTCAGGTTCGGTGTTTCACATGAAGAATTTTTGGAAAAGGTTTTATCCCACGTCCGGGAGAGAAAACTGGGTCTTAATATCTTTTTGGCTTAGTAAATGTATTCTTTGATACGGAAGCGTATTTATACCTTAGTTTATTCATTCTATGCATGCATAAGTTTAAAGTGCCTAAAGTGAACTAAAGTGCCTAAAGGTAAGGTATTCTATCAATTTTAATTATAATTGATCGCGCTGAAAGCGCATTCCTCAACCCTGGCCCAGACCGATTACAAATACTCTTAATTCAAAAGGTCAAGTTTATAATGATGTATCGGTCAGATCAATAATATAAACGAGTCGCACCAGGGCCGGGCTTTAGCTCATTTTAGGCACTTCAAACTTCAAACTTTTGGACTTTAGCTTATCTGGGATAGTTGTCCAGAGAAAATTCTTCTTAGTATTTATGAATTAGAGCACTTAGAAGAAGGATTTAGGTATGACGAAGAACGCCGGTGTTACAACCCACAAGATAAAATGGTGCGATTTGCGTTGCGAACATGCGGATTTTGCAAAATTGGACGCCCTGGACGGGTCCTGTCGAACGTTTCTGTCGCTCTGGTGCAATAAACTAATAAAACATGTCACCAAAAATTCACCCTGTGAAGATCTTTTCGGAAAAAGACGGCCCACAACAGGGTTTTAGAACAGCTTCCAGGGGTCAGGGGTCGGGGCCCAGGGGTCAGTAAAAAATAATTAATAATTAACAATCGATTATTGATTATTAGATCAGGGACCAGAGGTCGGAGGTCAGGAAGGTTTAAAAAATCCGGTTATTGATCCCGAATCAATTCGATTTGTCACCATAACAGCCAATAATAACTTGGAAAAATTGAACAAATTTTTTGCTTACTGGTTCCCGATTCTTCTTTACTGTCTGTTGATCTTTATCCAGTCTTCCCACCCGTCGCCTGAGATTGGACCCGACTGGCCGTTCAAGGACAAGGTGCTTCATTTTACCGCCTATGCCCTGCTGGGCGCCCTATTTCTAAGGGCCTTTTATACCACCCGGATCAAACATCATCTAAAACTCATTTTTGCGCTCAGCGTGCTTTTTTCAGCGCTTTACGGCATCAGCGATGAAATTCACCAGTCTTTTGTCCCCTATAGAACCGCCGATGTCATGGATGCCCTGGCGGACATACTCGGCAGTATTTTGGGGGTCTATATCTTCTATAAAATAAAGATTGGAAAAAACGCTAAAATAACAAAACCCGGTTTTTGACAAAACCGGGTTTGTATTTATTTTTAAATCGGCATTGATCCGCCTCTTTAAACTGCACAACAGATCATTAAATTTAAGATCTGGTTTATTATGCTATATACGATAGGCCTCTGGCTTTAATCCACAACCGGTCTGGGCAGAACTTTGGCCCGTTCAGCGATTTCGGGAACCATGTGTTCCCATTCAATGGCCATCAGGTGGACGCCGTGAACGCCTTTCATTTCCTTGAACTCTTCGATCTGTTCGCAGGCGAATTTAATGCCCTCATCCGCCACCTTTCCCTTTTCTGCACCCTGAAGGCGCTTGATGACTTCATCCGGCACGTCCATTCCGGGGACCTTGTTCTTCATGTACTTGGCCATACCCACACTCTTCATGGGCGTCACACCGGCCAACATATAGACTTTTTCCGTAATCCCCATGTCATTGGCCTGTTTGATAAATTCCCGGAACTTTTCCATGTTGTAGATACACTGGGTCTGGATGAAATCGCACCCGGCTGCCACCTTCTTTGCCAGGCGGTGTACCCGCCATTCGAACGGATCTGCAAAGGGGTTGGATGCCGCACCGATAAACATTTTAGGTATTCCATGCAAATCGGCGCCGCTTTGAAATTTTCCTTCATCACGCATGGTTTTGACCATATTGATCAACTGGATGGAGTCGATATCGAATACACCCTTGGCCAGGGGATGGTCACCAAACATTTGATGATCACCGGAAAGGCACAGCATATTCTTTATACCGTGGGCATAGGCCCCCAAAACATCGGCCTGCATGGCCAACCGGTTTCGATCCCGGCACACCATCTGGAAATTGGGTTCCAGGCCTTCCTGAAGTAAGAGAAGGCTCGCAGCCCAGCTGGACATCCGTACCATAGCGGTCTGATTGTCGGTAATGTTCACCGAATCCACATTCCCTTTCAAATGTTGAGCCTTTTCTCTTACTTCTTCGACATCACAGCCTCTGGGTGGCCCAAGTTCCCCAGTAAATGCAAAATGACCTGCCTTTAAAACTTTCTCCAAATTGCTTCCTGATTTCATTTCGGCTTCCTCTGCTCTAATTGCAAAATCATTATTCTCATAATCCGATGCGCCGGATTTACTCCAATATACGCGCTTTCATCCGTATAAATGGGATGTTATGATTCTTCAGCTTTCTCGGGTTTTTTGTAACCGGGCTGAATCAACGTCCTTGGAATCTGGTCATTCCATTCTACCGGGGGTGTATATGCTTTAATATTATCAAGACGGCCCTGTCTTTCCAGACGTTCATAGATCCTGAACCAGGCACAGGGTTGATCCGTGTTTATCTCGCAGCTTCCCCTATTGGTGCCGCCGCAGGGACCGTTATAAAGCCCCTTTGCACACATGGTGACCGGACAGATGGCAGCGGTCATTCCGAGCACGCATTTGCCGCAGGAACGACAACGCTCTTCATACCAGCCCACCCCCTGGTTGGCGGACATGCCGCATGTATCCACACCCGGAAAAACCGGCTTGTCCGGAAATCTTTCCGCCAGAAACTGAATCCCCACGCCGCATGCCATGGAAAGAATCGCATCATAGCCTCCGACGATATTATCCAGCTCCTCGAGATATTCATGGTCACATTGTCTTTCTATAGTTTTTGCACCAAGTTCTACAGGGTTGTTGTCCAGTTTTCTGGCCATATCGATCTCGGCATTCAGAACGACAACCTCTTTTTCACCCCCTGCAAGGCAAACCGCCACACAGGTACCGCAGCCCACATTAAGGACCTTTTTATAGTCCTTGATCATTTCCTTTATTTCTTCAAAGGGTTTTCTTTTGGCAACTATCATTTTCCCTCCTCAACAGTCATTTGTCGCCAGCCGTTTATCATTTATCATCCATCAGGCATCCATTCTCAAATGACCCATGACTGATGGCCAATGATTACATTGCCGATTCTGGGTGAAAGGGCAAAACTTCTTTAAGATCATCTCCCAGGTATTCACGCTCGTTGGGTCCAAGAATTCCCAGAGAAAGACAGATCAACGTCCACAAATGAACGGTTTGCCATGCGTGATTGTTGATGTCACTCAGATCATGGACCTGGGCATGGCAATTGTGGCATGGTGTAATACAGTAATCCGCCTTTGTCGCCAGAATCTGGTTTGCTTTGAGTTTGCCGTAGCTTCGACGCGCTTCAGGATATCCTGACTGGAGAAATCCTCCTCCGCCGCCACAGCAGTAATTGTTGGACTTGTTGGGATGCATTTCAATAAAATTTTCTTCACCCACAACCGCTTTCACCGTATACCGAAGATCTTCGGCCACCGGATCCCCAAAGGTCTTTCGCACCAACTGGCAGGGATCCTGAACCGTGAATTTGATTTTCAGATCCTTGTTCCAATCGGAATTGACCTTCAGTTTGCCTTCACGAATCCACTGGGCATAATACTGAATGATGCTCTTTACTTCAAACTTGTGCTCGATCTTGAATTTTTCCAGTCCGACCCGGACTGCAAATAGCTCGTGCCCTCACTCGGTATTGAGCCAGACCTTGCACTTGAGATCATCTACGGCTTTGGCCTTGACCCTTACAATATGCTCCCAGTTTTTATTGTCGGCCAAAAACAGGCAGTAATTTTCCGCCGCCCATCCTTTGGTTCCGTATGTCCAGTCCGCACCCACCAGATGAAGAATCTTCCAGAGCGGAACCATCTCATCCGGCTCGGTCACCGGTTCTCTGGAATTCTGATTCAAGTAGAATTCAGCCCCTTCTCTGTTGACATCCGCCTTCATGTCCTTGAATTCAGGCTGAGACTCCTGATATTCTTCCAGCACGTCTTCTACCACGAATTGAAAATCTTCCTCAGATGCCCCCATGGCAGAGCAGGTATCGCTTCTCAATGCCATGTCACATGAGCCGAGGATTCCCTTGGGTCGCTCTTCCCGGGGCCAGCTTGCCCTGGCGTTGAAGACCAGTTGGGGGATGTTGATTTTCATGGGACAGACATAAATACATCGCGTACACATGGTGCACATCCATACCCAGGGTGTACTGGTTACCTCTTCGTCCATACCCAGGGCTGCCATGCGCAGAAACTTTCTGGGGTCCATATTTTCCAGACCCGTAGCCGGGCATCCGGACGAACAAGCGCCGCAGGTCAGGCAAAGATTGAGATTTCCTCCTTCAGGAAGTAACTCTTTTACCTTGTCCAGAAAAATGCTTTTCTTTTTGCCGCCTATTTTGATTGCTTCTTCAGCCATAATATCTCCTCCGTTTTTAAACCTTTGCCGAAGCCTTTAATGGATTGGGTCCCAGAGACCGTATATTGTCGGTCATCTCCTTTGCATAGGCTGCAAAAGTGGGTCCTTCACCTGAAGATAGGTTATACATTCTCACCCTGTCGCCTTCAAGACCGATCTCTTCCAGCAACATACGGACATGTTCCACCCGTTCACGAGCCCTGAAATTACCTTCGTTATAGTGGCAATTTCCTTCCAGACAGCCCACCACATAAACCCCGTCGGCCCCTTTCTGAAATGCCCTCAGAAGATGTATGACATCAACCTTTCCGGTACAGGGAAGTCTAATGATTTTAATGCTTGCAGGATAATCGAGTCGCATGGAACCTGCCAGGTCCGCGGCGGAATATCCTCAGTAATCACAACAAAATGCTAAAATGGTCGGTTCGAAATCAGCCATCACATCCCCTCCGCCTCAAGTAAGGCATCAATTTTGCACATTATTTGATCATCATCATAATAACTTA
>JAOUGB010000412.1 GCA_029857875.1 Desulfobacteraceae bacterium
CTGGAGAACCGCCATAATGATCATCAACAGCAGCAATCCCACTAGAATCGAATCTTCCACCCGGCAAATGATCATCTGTGATCGCTCTAAAAAGGATTTGCGAGGATGTTTTTTCATTGGGCACCCGACTCCTTTGAACGATATTCTTTAAGAAGACTTACAAGGGTATCGACCATCTCCTGGGATAATCTATCGGTTTCAACGAGCCGTCTCGGCACTTCCGAAGCGTCTTTGTACCATTTCTTTAGAGCTTCGGAAGAAGGCTTGATAAATTCTATTCCTTGTTTATGCAGCGCTTCTATTGCCTTAATATTGTCTTCTCGGTTTCGCCGGTCAAGGGCTTTAAATACCTCGCCCATGATTTCCCGAAAGGTTTGTTGATCGCTCGGTGATATTTTTTTAAATACTTCGCGATCTACCGCCAGTACACCATAAATGTATAAAAACGGCTCGTCCATCAAATAATTAATCTGTGTATGCCATTGCAGTGTCAGAGCCCCTATGGGCGGGGTGGTCACGGTATTAATGAGTCCGGTTTGAAGACCGGCTCTAACATCGGCGATGGACAAGGGAATGGGCGTAATGTCAAAAGCCTTCACCGTTTCCAGAATCATCAAATCATTGTCTGGAATCCAGACTTTCTGCCGGCGCATATCATCGACTGTGCGTATCGGAACTGTGGACATTACATAGGCAAAGCCGCCCTCGGCGATTCCAAAGGTGACAAACCCGCCTTTCTCAAATCCATCAATAATTTGCTTATCCAGATGTTCACGAACATAATCGATCTCCTTGAAAGACCTGAAAAACAGCGGCAGGCTGTAAATCTGATTGTCAGGATAGAACTGAGATAAGCTGCCACTGACAAAGGCGCCGCCTTGCAGCTGGCCGATACGGATTTTTCGAAGTACAGCCTTGTCATCCCCCATTACACCACCGGGATAGAATTTCATCTCAACCCGATTATCGGTTCTGCGCGCCAGCTCTTCGGCACCTTCGCGCATTTTTTCCATCCAGACAGAGCCATCCGGCGAGAGGGTGGCAATCTTGAAACTCATGGCCTGGGCCTGACCGGTGAACATTATAATGAGTAAAAACGCTATGATTTTTATCATCCTGAGAGCCCCTCTTTGAATTTTTGGTTAAAAATATTCCTCCCCACTCTTCATCAGTTCCTTAGCCCTCTGCTGAGCAAGGGTGTTACTGAGCGTATATCCAGGCACATCTGCTTTAGCTTCAAGCACTTCGTTCAGCAGCCGGTCATGCAGTTCCCTGTCAAACACAAGGCGGGCGTAGTGCTGAGCATACAAGACTTTAACCATGAGATTTTTATCCTTGGAAATCTCCAGGGCACGCTCAAAATGTCTTCGTCCCACATCGGGTCTGCCGCCCAGTGCCGGTGGAAGAAATGTCGCCAAAACCCCGAGATACAAATGGGCACCCCCATCCTGGTAGAATTCATCCAGTTCGATGACTCGCTTCATAATGGCTTCCACTCTGGAAATTTCAGCAACCGCGTTCCAATCTTCGCGATGCATCTGAATCCATGCAGACCATGCCGATCCCAGTGTAAACAGATCCGGAACATCCTTTATTTCCAATGATAAAAGCGTGCGTTTAAACTCCTGGAAATTTACCTCTCTAAATCGACACGTCTTTGGCCTGCGAATACAAATGGCTCGCAATGCATAGCTCAACGCTTTTTCAGTCAGCTTTTTCGCCCTGGCCTGATCTTTGACAAAAACCGTGGTATATGCGGTATATATGTTCGAAGCCCCGCGAAGCAGGGATTCATTGTCCGGGTTACGATACAGCAGACTGTCAACCATCAACAGGTATGCGGGTCCCCCGGCTTCTACGGTGGCAAGATCGTTGTTGTTCAAAATCGCCTGGGACAGATTTTCGGTCATGTCGACCGTTGCGGAAGAAATGAAAAAAGAACATCCGGACAGCAGAAGAATGCTGATCAGGATATAAAATGATGGTGCAATGGAAAGGATTTTTCTATACCCGACGCGAATAAAGCTATGGCAAAAGAGAAACATGCAGCGCACCACCCTGATTAATTCGAAGGAACCGAAATTTTGCCTTGAAAAACCCATTTGAACCCGAATATTTCTTTTAGCAAAAAATCATAATATAAACAACAGGTAAAATATTCAGTTCAACCTCGATTGACGTCTAACCCTTAAGCTGAATCGCTTCCACCAATACCCTTGCCGTTCCTTTTTTATAAAAGCCCAGTCTTTTGGCTGCTCCGGCAGAGAGGTCGATAATACGGTCTTGTACAAAAGGGCCCCGGTCATTTACCCGAAGTATGATATGCCGATTATTTTCAAGATTTGTCACGCGAACGTAAGTGGGTAAAGGCAGGTATTTATGTGCCGCATTCAATCCATTGGGATCAAAAGCCTCACCGTTTGCCGTCATATGTCCGCCTTTTTGGCGAAGTGTCTCGTACCCGTACCAGGAAGCGATCCCTTTTTGCTGATAATTACCGGCCTCTTTTACAGACATGGGCACATACCGTTTCCCCCTGACCACATAAGGCGACGCCTTGACACGCCCCTGGCGGATCGCATCTTTTGGCGGCAAATCATCGATGGACTCGATCTCTTCGTGCATTAACGGCCAGCTCAAGGGCGCCATGATCACGATAAAGGTGTATTTGCCGATTTGATAAACGGTTTTCCCGGCAAATTTTGTAACCTTATATGTTGTTTTAACCGTTCCTTCTGCAATTTTATAAGTGGTTTTTACGGTTCCCTTTGTGACCTTGTAGGTTGTCTTGAAAATACTGCAGGACCAAAAAAACAAAAATGCCAATAAGAAAGGAATCGATAAAAGTTTTATTTTTTTTCCAAATCCCATATGGACAACGAAATGAAGCGAAACGCTGAAGTTGGACTTTTTGCGAAGCCATTAAAATTGAGTTTGGTGAAATATACCACAATTTACGTTTCATGGCGAGAAATGTGTTGATTTCAAATGAACCTTCGCGATAAGAATTTTTTTCTTTCGTAAGCGTTAACCTTCAACCTGAGGTCGTCTCGAAACAATGGCTTTAAATGAACTCCATGAGCCGGCTGTCACGTTTCTCAAAACCAATGGTCACAAAACGATTGTCAGTCTGGGTTGCGGAAGATGGATCAATCGAATCGATAATCACCTTCGTCTGATGGCAGGGCTGAACCTGAGCTATTATGTGGGGATTGATTATGCTGACCAGATTGGGCCTAACATAAATGAAGTATTTATGGACCCTGACAGCATGAATGCCTTGCTGGCACATTGTTATCAGGGAAGTCCTGACCGGTTCTGGAAAGCGGTGCATTTTTTTCCGGGAACCTACGTAGAAAAACTGAAAGGCATTCATTGTGCTGTGGTTATCTGCCAGCGTGTATATACGGACTG
>JAOUGB010000413.1 GCA_029857875.1 Desulfobacteraceae bacterium
AAAATAAAGACAAAAAAGAGACCCTGTCCTGTGATCGACTACTGGTTTCCGTTGGAAGACGACCCCTGACACAAAATCTCGGACTGGAAGACGTCGGTGTTAAGACAGACGCTAAAAGCGGGCATGTTCTGGTGGACGAATTTTTTCGCACCAACATTCCCACCGTCTATGCCATCGGAGATCTCATTCCGGGTCCCATGCTGGCTCACAAAGCGTCGGCCGAGGGTATCGCGGCGGTGGAATGCATTGCCGGGCTCCCCGGTGAAGTGAATTACGATGCCATTCCCGCGGTGGTGTACACCTGGCCGGAGGTGGCCAGTGTCGGGCTGACTGAAGAACAGGTTAAAGAGAGAAATATTCCCTACTGTGTGGGCACGTATCCTTTCTCCGGTGCCGGGCGTGCCCGGTGTATGGGGGAAAAGGACGGCTTTGTCAAGCTCATCGCCCATTCCAAAACCGACCGAATTTTAGGTGTGCACATCATTGGGCCGCGAGCGGCCGATATGATTGCCGAATGTGTTCTGGCTGTTGAATTCGGGGCAAGTTCCGAAGATATCGCCCGTACCGTTCACGGCCATCCGACCTTTGCCGAGGCGCTTCAAGAAGCGGCCATGGGGGTGCGGAAATGTTCGATTTATGCTTCCTGAAGTGTAAGGATTTGCGTGAAACCCCGACAAATCTGCAAGGTATGTCAAAAATCACCCTGGATGTGTACTCAACAAAATCTATAAGACTTTTTTATAAAAGGAACTCGTTATGGCCGATTATGAATATGATATCGGGGTTATCGGAGGCGGAGCGGCCGGCTTGACCGTTACGTCCGGCGCGGCCCAGCTCGGCGCCAAGACCCTTCTCATAGAAAAGGAAAAAGAACTCGGCGGCGACTGCCTCCATTTTGGATGCGTTCCAAGTAAAACGCTCATCAAGACCGCACAAGTTTACCATATGATGAAGACTGCCGGAAAATACGGACTTCCTCAGCTTGACGTTCCTCCGGTTGATTTTAAAACGGTATCCAATAGAATCAAATCCGTAATCGGTGTCATTCAGAGGCACGATTCCGAAGAAAGGTTCTGCAATCTCGGTGCAAAAGTGGAATTCGGAGACCCTGTATTTACGGATGAACATAGCGTTCGTTTGAACGGAAAAACGATCTCGGCAAAAAGATGGGTGATTGCCACCGGTTCCTCGCCGTTTGTTCCCCCAATAGAGGGGCTGAATACCATCGATTATATTACCAACAAAGAGATCTTTTATCTGGACCGTTTGCCGAAATCGATGATTATTTTTGGCGGCGGTCCTATCGGGAGTGAGATGGGACAGGCATTCAACCGCCTTGGTACCAAGGTTTACATCGTGGACCGTGGCGGTCAGATTCTGGCAAAAGAAGATAAAGACATGGCCGATACGGTCAAACAGGTGATGGAAACGGAAGGGGTGGTATTCCATTTAAATTCTTCCATTGAAGCTGTAAAGAATCTTGGCAATGAAAAAGAAGTGATCCTCAAAGATAAAGACGGCAAAACTGTCCGCCTAACCGCAGAGACGATTCTGGTTGCGGTGGGAAGAATACCCAACATCCATGGTCTGGGCCTGGAAGGTATCGGTGTCAAGGTCAACCGAACCGGCATCGAAGTCGATAAGCGGTTGAGAACAAACCACAAGCATATTTATGCTGCCGGAGATGTGAACGGTGGTTTTTTGTTTACCCATGCAGCCGGATATGAGGGAGGAATTGTTGTCAGCAATGCTGTTTTCCGGCTTCCAAGAAAAACCGATTACACTTATTTGCCCTGGTGCACCTATACCGATCCCGAATTGTCGAGCATCGGCATGAACGAAAGATCCGCCAGAGCTGCCGGGATTGACTATTCTATCTGGGTGGAGAAGTTTAAGGACAATGACCGGAGCCTTGCCGAGGGCGAAAGAATCGGAAAAATCAAAATGCTTTTGGATGAAAAAGAAAAACCCATCGGAGTTCAGATCGTCGGCCCCCATGCCGGGGATCTGGTTAGTGAATGGGTGGCGGTGTTAAACGGAAAAGTAAAACTCTCCACCCTGGCGGCGGCTGTTCATCCATATCCGACCATCGGAGAGATCAATAAAAAGATTGCCGGGACATTCTTTACCCCCAAGATTTTTTCAGATAGGATTAAAAAAGGACTTAAATTCTTTTTCAATCTCAAAGGCCGGGCCTGCGGCCCTGAAACCTGTGAAGAATAAATAGAAAAAGATTCACCGCAGAGGCGCAAAGAACGCAGAGATAATTAAAAGCTTCTGTTTGCCGCTGAGAGGGCGGCAAACAGAAGATTTCAGAAGCTTCGCTTCATATAAAGGCATTCTGAAAAGCCTTATTTTGAGGCTACGTCTTCAAGTCGAGTATCTGGGTTGATCGAATTCAGCAAGATCGGTCCTAAGGGCATGGGTTTATTTCTTTTCGCCCTCTCAGAGAAAAGAAATAAGATAAAACTCTCTGTGTACTTTGCGTCTCTAATGAGTGGAGCGAATGGGCGGTAATGTAATACATTTGAAAAAATAAGTAGAAAGGACATACAAACATGGAGACGTACTACAAACCCGAAGATCTGCCGAAGTTTGAGGAAATTGGAAAGAATTCGCCGGACCTGGCAAAAAAGTTTTTCGATTACTATGGCGCTGTATTTGCAGAAGGAGAACTCACGGAAAGGGAGAAATGCCTGATAGCCCTGGCCGTAGCCCATACCGTACAGTGTCCTTACTGTATCGATGCGTATACACAGGCATGCCTCGAAAAGGGTTCCAATCTTGAAGAGATGACCGAAGCCGTTCATGTTGCGGCGGTTATACGGGGTGGCTCATCGCTGGTGCACGGCGTTCAGATGCGAAATATTGCCGAAAAAATATCCATGTAAATCCCAGAGACCTTTAAGGGGAAAAAATGCCGAAAGACCAGACATCAGATAAAGACACAAAAGGACACCCCAAAGAACCTGGCGGTATTGTACCTTTTAGTCTTACCCTGGCTCGTCATGACCTGAAATTGGATCGGGAGGCAACCCGGACATTACAGGTTAACCTGGGATTTCTCTGCAACCAGACCTGCAGACACTGTCATCTCAATGCAGGCCCTGATCGTAAAGAAAACATGGATTTAGGAATCATCCAGGAGGTTATATCCTATGCCCAAAGGGGCGGATTTCTAATCATCGATATCACCGGCGGCGCGCCTGAACTGAACCCCCATATCGAAACACTGATTGAAGGTGTCTCTGATGTTGTGCCCCGGATTATGCTTCGTTCGAATCTTTCGGTGTTAAATGATGGTAAAAGAAACCATCTCATGAAAAATTTAAGCGAAAAACGCGTGGTCATTGTGGCCTCTTTTCCTTCTTTAAATGAAATTCAGGCGGATTCACAAAGGGGC
>JAOUGB010000414.1 GCA_029857875.1 Desulfobacteraceae bacterium
ATAGTTGATTCAGTAACATATCCTTAAAATCATGAGCCATCCTCAACCCCCAAAGCCTGCCAAACTTGTGATAGGGTTTTTTTTAAAAGAAAAGGGGTTAGGAATTCATGTGGTAAAGGCGCTTGTTGATAAATATGGTGCTGTTGACATGGCAAGTTCATGGCTTCCTTTTAACTTTACGACCTATTACAATGATGAAATGGGCACACCCCTTTTTAGACGCCTGGTTGCATTTAAACAGCTAATACATCAAGATTCTCTTGCAGATATAAAACTGTTTACCAATGATCTTGAGCATGAACATTCAATTAACGGAAAACGTGTGATTAATATAGATCCCGGATATCTGCTCCATGAACGATTTGTTTTGGCAACCGGAAAAAATTTCAGCCACCGGATTCATATTGGAAAGGGAATTTATGCTGATCTGACCCTGATATATACCAAGGGAGGGTTTGAGCCGTTACCATGGACCTATCCCGATTATGCTTCAGAAAATATTATGACTTTTCTTAAACAGGTGCGAAAGAAATATATGATCGATTTAAGGCAAGCCAAGGTATCATCTGAATATTTCATTTAAAATTAATCACTCAATTTAGGTTTTATAAAAAGTGAGATGGAAAACATATAATGATGAAAAGTATGACAGCCTATGCCAGAACTGAGAAAACGGCAGATGAAATAAATGTCTCAACTGAAATCCGGTCCTACAACAGCAGGTATCTTGATGTTTCTCTGAGAATTATGCATGGATATAATGTTTTGGAGGAAAAGATAAAAGCGTTGATTATCGAGAAAATTGATAGAGGCCGCATTGAGGTGAGTTTGCAAATCAATGATGGTTCCGATGAGGCATATAACTTTGAAATCAATATTCCCAAAGCCAGAGCATATTATGATCGCCTTGTTCAATTAAAAGACCAGATTGACCTTCATTCAGAAATATCCATTGACCTTTTGGTTAGAGAAGGTGGCGTTATTCGGTCTGTGGAAATTGACCGGGATATGGACGCTGTGTGGCCTCTTGTGAGAGATTGTGTGGATGAGGCATTGAACAATCTTGTTGAAATGCGAAAAAAGGAAGGAGAGTTTATTGCTTTGGATATTGCCGGTCGGATAAACCGGATTGAAAAAAGTGTTCATCTGATCGAAAAAGAATCGAGCGATCTTTTATATCATTATCAACAGCGTCTTAAAGAAAGAATCGTGGCTTTAACCAGAGGCGTGGTGGAGATAGATCCTGAAAGAATCACACAGGAAGCGGCCTTTCTGGCTGATAAAAGTGATATATCTGAAGAAATTGTAAGGGTGGCGAGCCACATAAAACAATTTCGTACAATCATGAAGTCAGAGGAACCTGCCGGTCGAAAACTCAATTTTTTATTGCAGGAGCTTCATCGTGAATTCAACACCATGGGGTCCAAAACAGAAAAAGCACATGTATCTCACACAATCGTGGAAGTGAAGTCTGAGCTTGAAAAAATAAGGGAACAGTTGCAAAATGTGGAATAGACTGCCATTTGGCAATTCGGATGTATTTATCAACTTAGTGCCTTAATTGTGAATTTTGTGCTTTTTATGGCAAAAAAGTCTAAACTTAAAAAAAGTGTAAAGTGATCTAAAGTGATCTAAAATGCCTAAAATTATGGAATTCTAACAATTTTATATGAATGGATGGAGCGAGCCGACTTCGTCATAGTAGCCTTTGGCTACGACGGCTGAAAGCGACACCTTAACTTTAGGCACTTCAAACTTTAGTTCACTTGTAACTTTTCCGGCCTTGCCGGGTTAGGATAGGGGTGACAGTCATGGATCAGAATCTCTTGAATATCGGTTTTGGAAATACAGTAGCGGCGGAACGGGTCATTGCCATTGTTTCCCCAAATTCAGCCCCCATGAAACGTCTCAAAGATGAGGCTAAGGATGAGAAACGACTGATCGATGCCACACACGGTCGCAGAACCCGGTCTATTATTGTAATGGACAGCAACCATATCGTGCTTTCTGCGATACAAGCAGAAACCATATCCCAGCGTTACACAACCCTTAAAGGATCAACTTAATGCGTCATGATTTTGAAAGAGATGAAACCTAAACGTGGACATCTTTTTATCATTTCAGCACCGTCAGGAGCCGGAAAAACAACACTTGTCAAAGCCGCGCTTAAGCAGTTTACGGATATGCTCTATTCAATTTCGTATACAACAAGAAAACCACGCGCCGATGAACGGAATGGCGTTGATTACCATTTCGTTTCAAAACAAGATTTTAAGAAAGGTATAACAAAAGACCGTTGGGCGGAATGGGCGGAAGTGTATGGAAATTATTACGGGACTTCGGCCGAATTTATAGAAAAGAGTCTCTCATCCGGCTGTGATATCCTCCTTGATATCGATGTTCAGGGTACGCTTCAGATCCTCAAACATTATCCGGATAGTGTGACCATTTTCATTCTGCCCCCGTCAATGAACACCCTTAGAAAACGACTGGAAATGCGGGCTTCTGATAGTAAGGCGGTGATCGAAAAACGTCTTGTAAATGCAAGAAAGGAGATGGCCCAAAAAAAAATGTACCGTCATATTATTGTTAATGATAAACTTCCCGATGCAATTGAAGAAATTAGCGCTATTTTTAAAAAATACCGTCAATGAACAAGTTAGGGGCTCCGCCGCAATTGGCCTCCGGCCCGTAGGGCCTACGCCCCGGAGAGAATGATGGAATATTGGAATAATGGATTCACTGATAATTCAATTTTGGGTTAATGGTAAATTTTGTAATGATAATAAAATTAAAAATGGATAATATCCTTTTAAAAACCAACCTTCCAGTATTCCACCATTCCATTATTCCATATCCGAGGAAAGCGTTGAAGCCTCATAAAAAATTCTATATTTTCATATGGTTGTAGAATATCAGAGACGTACAATTATCGCCTGAAAGGTCATGGTGAAAAAAGAAATACTTTTTGGTATCAATCCGGTTTATGAGGCCCTCAGGGCGGGCCGTAGGGATATTTTTAAAGTCTACATCACAAAAGAAAAAATCTCAAAACGTCTTGAGAGAATCATAACGCTCGCGGATTCCCTAAAAATACCTGTGGAAGAGTCAACTCCTTTATATCTAAAATCTATTTCAGGTAGTGAACATCACCAGGGCGTTGGCGTTCAAACAGGACCGTATCCTTTTGTTAAAGTTTCAGATATGCTCGACAGTATTCAGGGCGGCAAATCAAATCCTTTTTTACTGCTGCTTGACAATATTATGGATCCTAACAACCTCGGTGCTTTGATCAGGACGGCACTCTGTGTCGGTGTGAATGGCGTCATCATACCCAAGGACAGATCGGCTCAGCCCACTCCGACAGTTTCCAAGTCATCTGCAGGC
>JAOUGB010000415.1 GCA_029857875.1 Desulfobacteraceae bacterium
AGCGAAATCGGATTTTGATTGAAAATAGGCGCCAGACGGACATTCAGAGTCTTTCAAGTAATCATCCGCGCAGGGCGATGGTGAATCGTTATCCACTGGAAAGGCAATAGCGGGCGGGGCATTGACTCTGGGCGCCGGATTTCATTTTATACCCAAAAATCCAGTTGTTTGAGGATTTTTTTTGACGATATTCGGACCTTCTATGAGGCTGATGATCCGCATCGACCCCCTGGCACTTGGAACAGGCCATGGGGTCGATCTCGTATGTGTTTTTATTTTAATAAGATGTGGGTAGGAATGGCTTGAATTGGACAAATATTCCCTTAAATTAGGCAATTATGGAACATAAATTGCACAAGTAATTTTTGAATGACATCTTTAATAATGGGATCTGTTAGCCCGGTGATTTCACAACCAGGATACAATACTGCCCGAATCTTTCGAAAATAGTATCCTCTTTTTTGACACGGATACTTCGTTCCGGAGTCTCGGTGCGGTCAATAATTATTTGACGAAAATTACAAGGAGACTTTGCCATTGGAAACTACAAATACAGGCTTATGGGGTGAAATTTGGAAAGAAATCCGTAAAGGTTACCATTTTATTTTCATTCAGGATATGCCCATGTGGTTGGCCGGTGTCGCACTGGGTATTCTGGCCATACTGATTTTTCTGTGGCGTTATCCCTGGGGTATTTCTTCAGGGTATGGCAACTGGGGCGATCAGCTGTATTACTATCTGGGCCTTGGAAAACTTGCCGGATTAAAGGAGGCGCCTCTTGCCCCCTGGATACATCCTGTTTCCGTTATGAACCTTGGCATGATTTTCGGTTCAATGGGTGCGTCCATGATGAAAAGGCAGTTTAGTACCTACCGCGCGCCGGGCCGTGAGTATATAAAAGGATTCCTTGGGGGCGCCTTAATGGCAATAGGCTCTTCTTTTGCCAACGGGTGTATTGAAGGCGGGTTTTACACCGCTGTGGGAGTCTATTCCCTGGGGGGGTTCGCAATGATGATCGGCCTGGCTGCCGGATCATATCTGGGTGTCAAATATCTTATCTGGGAGATGCTACACTGGCCGGTAAAAATACCGACTCAAAAACCTGTTGATTCCAAAAAAACACCGTTAATCAACTGGAGCAAAGTGTATCCTTACATCGGAGCCAGCATCTATATCGCAATATGTCTTTCTTTTTATGTCTACGCTGCCTTCGACAAAACCCTGATCGGGGGTATGGCCTTTTTCGGGCTGTGGATCGGGTTTTTTATGCAGCGGGCCCGCTTCTGTCTACAGCGAACCTTTCGAAATCCTTTTATGACCGGTGATTATGAAATGGTC
This sequence comes from Desulfobacteraceae bacterium, assembly GCA_029857875.1. Classification (GTDB taxonomy): domain Bacteria; phylum Desulfobacterota; class Desulfobacteria; order Desulfobacterales; family UBA11574; genus UBA11574. The sequence goes on from JAOUGB010000415.1 coordinate 1,339, forward strand.
AAAGCGGTAATCCTGAGCCTGATCATCTACAGCACCGGTTCGGCTATTATAAAGTACGGTTTCTTTCAGCCGGACACCCATGGTATCGACCACCGTTTCTGGTTGGGAAGTTTGATCGGCGGCGTTATTTTCGGCCTGGGGATGGTCATTGCCGGTGCCTGCGCCAGCTCCGGTCTGTGGCGGGCCGGTGAAGGAAACACCAAAATCTGGTTGGCCATTGTCGGTTTTATTACTGTGTATCCGCCATTTAAATTCGCCGTGGAAAATACCGCTCTGGGTCCTTTTTTGGGCAAGGGAATTTATGTTGTCGATATTTTCACCTGGACCTGGACCCCGATTCTTTATTTTGCTTTTTTTATCGTCTGGTACTTACTGGCAGCGTATAATGCTAAGACGGAAAAATTCGTCATCTCATTTTAGAGTGGCTTTTAAAATGCCCTTAAATTTTGCTCAAGCTTAATTTGACGCTTCAGTGTCCTAATCCGTTTTTTGGCCAAATCGTATTCCAACCACTTTTCCAGGCACGATGCCATGGCCTCCTTGTAATGCCGAATAGCCTTCTTTTTTTCCCCGGAACCTTCGGCCCAAAGTCCAAGGGCCACGTAAGCGGTGAGCAAGTATTCCGAATTCTCCTGAGCCTTCTCGGTCAGGGATTGCTCGGTCTGTTTACCCAACAGGCATTCGCTGATGGCCCGGCACCAAGGATCCCGGATATTGTTGTAATAACGGTTCAAACAATCTCGAGCGGCCACGTTGGTGCTGTCAATTTCAAGAATTTTTTCAAGGTTTCGCCGCTTATCTTCCGGAATCGCAATTTCGGTATTGAACTGTTTCCAGAGCAAATCTAGTTTATACCGGCAGGTCCAATTTATTGATCTCTTTCCACCGCTGGTTCATTGACGCCTTGATAAATTCGATTAGCTTAAGAGTCTCCTCGTATAACTTTCGTCCAAGATCACGGCTGGCCTGAAAATGCAACCTCTCATAGTCTTTCGTTCTCTTTTCCAGCCGGTTGTTGATGATGTCATCCATGGACCGTTCCGCATCGCCGACCATCATCCCTCGCAGCATCCCCATCAGCCCCAACCGTTCCAGATCGTCTGCATCATAGACCACCTTTTCGGAAACCGTCTCCGGTGGTAACATGGAGGTCTCCGTATGTCGGACCACGATTCGCACGATCTGTTTTCGGGTTTCGTTATCTATACCAATAGCCTTTAGATATTCCTCGGCAATGGTGGCCCCTCGGAATCCATGTAACCGTCCGGTATTAGTCCCCAATCGACCGATATCGTGAAACAGGGCTCCACAGATGATTACGAAGGGTTCAACAGATTCAGTTATTCTCCGGGCGATCTCTATGGAATAGTGGGTGACGGCCAAAACATGAGAGTAGTCATGACCCTGTAATTTTTCGTGTTTGTCCCGAATGAATACTTCAATGTTGTTAATAATAGAGACCTCTTTTTTGGTCAAATTCCTGCTAAACATGGAAGACCTCCCTTTTTTAATTCATCTTACGTTGCAAAGTAGCCCAATAGTTTTAGACTTTAAGCACATATCGGGGCACCAACTTGGCCAACAGCTCACATAGGTTAAGCTCCAATGATTTGAGAACAACTTCTCTACCCCGGTAAAGGTAAGGGATTTCCCGTGGGTTGGAGATCACCTTTTTGCCCCGGTCGTTGAGCAGATCTACCTCAAAGTATCTCCGGTCGTTATGTTCGAAGACCTGGCAAACATTCAGCAAGTGTGGAAAGGTATATCCCGCCCCATGGGGGATGATGTTGGCTTGCTCCAACCTTTGGGTCACTCCCAGCCTCTGTGATCGCCTCGTAAATCCCAGAGACTCGATTTCAGCATCCCCAAGATTGGGTTTGCCCTTCACCAGATAAGCTGGAAGATCCGCCCGCAATACTAAAGGTAAGATGATTTCCGGGTCCTTTTCAGGTAAAAGGTGACAGCCCAGAAGAATCTCGTTCATGTTCGCCAGTTTCTGGTGCACCTCGTTGGATATATGCTGGAACTCTCCAAAAAGGGATTC
>JAOUGB010000416.1 GCA_029857875.1 Desulfobacteraceae bacterium
AAACGAATATGATAGCAATTTTTCATATCTTTTAAGAAAAAGTATGCTGCTCGTCCAATAATGACAACATTGTCTTCCCGAGCTATTTCCAAGATAAGGTTTCCCAAGCTTTTCTGATATTCTTCCTCTTCTACTACGCTTTTATCGTATCCCACAATTCGCTCTATATAGGATGTGCTGAAAGCCTTGGCGAAAGTGTTGGATATCTGATATTCTCTGCTTTTTTCAAAAGATTCCAATGTTCTTTCCGAGACATTCAGATCTTCGGCAATTTTTTGAAAAAGAGATTTGTCGACGTACTGGTAGTCGAGTCTCTTTGCAAGTAACCGTCCCAGTTTTCTGCCGCCTGTAGCCATTTCTCTGGTGATTGTGATTACGGCCATACATTTTCTCCTATGTTATTAACTTGAAATTCTATAGTTCCTCTAATATATTAAAATTATTATAACTGTTGTCTATGTCATCGTCATTCCCACTCCGGATCAAGTGCGGGAAAAACTGTAGCGAAATCCAAAATATTTTGAAAGATATGATTTAAGGATATCGGATCAGGATCCGTATGACAAGAGAATTTTGGACGCTTAATTTAGATTATATTAATTGGCGCCTGCCTGCATAGAAAGATGCTGGACCGAATTCACCAGATCTTTAAGGGGAAAGGGTTTTGTGAAAACAGCATCAAACTGATTGTTCTTGAAGAGCCAGGGTGTTCCGGAGAAGCCTATGATCGGAATATACGGTCTATCGGAATTGCGGATGTGCTTAACAATATCCCGACCGTCTATTCCCGGCATTAGGATGTCTGTGATGACCAGTTCAAATTGACCGCTATCGAATTTTTGAAGCCCCTTTTGGCCATCCAAGGCAATATCAACCTTAAAGCCGGCTTTTGATAATGCCGTCTGAACGACATTCAATATCGCCTTTTCATCATCAATGACCCAAATATGGTACATGGCATCACCAAGTTTATCGATTAGGATATGTGTCGCTTTCGGGTTTAAGTAGTGTCTGTCCGTAAATGGTTATTTTGCCCAATCTCTTCGTTATTCTCGAAAATTAATCCTCGGAATATTAATCATATGCCTGTGGTTAATTTTCTCGCATGCCTTGATATCGAACAAAATACCTTATTTCCGTAAAGACACTTGGTAGATGGGTACAAATTCACATCTGTGGAATGTTGGAACAAATACAAGGACAATGTTCGTTTATCAAACCGAACAAAAGCGTATTGGTTTTCTATTTTTCAACATGTTATTAACAAACACATATATTCTTGATCTCATAAGCAATTTTAAAGGGACAACTGATAAGCATTCAAAAATACACCCTTTTTAAATTTCCTTTTTTCTTAAATATTTCAGATAGATCTTCATTGAAACTGAGTTTTGAACAATTTTAAACAAACAGGATATTCTTTGAAAATCTCACGAAATCTTTAATTTTTATTGAAATATACTACAATAATCATAAAACTTTTAAAATCAATAGGTTATATAGTGGAAGTTGCCGGTGGGTGACGAATTTTGGTGTGAAAGATTCAGACGATATAAGATGCTTATCTTTGAATTAAAAAAAGGCTCAACGCCGGCCAGTATGTAATGATCAACAATGCTGCCAGCAGCACGATCATAAAGGGTATGGCCGCCTGGTAGAGTTCTGTGATGGATTTATCAAAACGGTAGCTGGCAATAAACAGGTTCATGCCCACGGGTGGCGTGAAGTAACCGATTTGCATATTGGCCAGAAAAATGATGCCCAGATGAACTGGGTCTATCCCATAATTGACCGCCACAGGGAGTATAATGGGAATCATAATAACCAGCGCGGAAAAAATGTCCAAAATGGCGCCGAGTATCAACAACAAAATGTTCAAAAAAATTAGAAAGACGATTTTGTTGGTCACATGGGCCTGAATAAGAGTAAACAGGCGCATGGGCACTTCAGCATCGATCAGAAGGTTGGTTGATGCCAACGCCACACCCAGAATGAGCAAAATCCCGCCCACCATTACCATCGATTCTCTCATAATTGCCGGAAGCTGTGAAAGTTTGATCTCTTTGTATATAAAAACCTCCACAATCATCACATACATGGCCGTAACTGCAGCTGCTTCGGAAATGGCGAAGAACCCTCCGTAAATACCTCCCAGGACAAAAAAAGGCAGCGGTAATTCCCAAATAACCTCACGCAGCGCAGCAACTGCCTCCTTTGATGAAAATGGCTCACAAGGAATGGGATTTCGGCGGTTTTCCCACAGACCCCATAATGACAGCATCAACACCATAAGAAGTGCCGGAAAAATACCGGCAAGGAATAAATCACTAATGGCCACATTTTTCCCGATGTTCATCTGCTGTGCGATAATTCCGTAAAGAATGAGAGGGAGCGAAGGTGGTAACAGCAGTCCCAGGCTGCCGGATGACGTCACTAGTCCGATACTGAATTTTTCCCGATAGCCGGCCTCGGTTAATGCCGGATAAAGCAGTGCGCCCAAGGCCACGATGGTCACACCCGAAGCACCGGTAAAGGCCGTAAAAAACGCGCAGGCAACAAAGGCTACTATGGCTAAACCGCCGGGCATCCACCCGAGAAAGGCCCTGGTAAACCGGACCAAGCGTTGAGAAGTCCTGCTTTCCCCGAGGATGTAGCCGGCGAATGTAAACAGAGGAAGTGCCACCAGAACCGGCGTATCGGCAATACGATAAATTTCAATGGCGATGACCGACAGGTTAACACCCAAATAGTGAAATCCAAGAATTGAAACTGCCAGAATCACGGCAAAAAGTGGTGCGCCGAAGATGGCAAGAAAAATCAATATTAGAGCGGATATGGTCAGGGTCACGATGGGAATTTAATAATTTTTTTGAAGTTTATAAATGATAACAAAAAATAGCGAAGCGAGATAACCATAAAGGCAAAGGGAATGATGGATTCACACAGCCATATCGGCACTTTTGCAAAAGATTCACCGCCGTAGGCAAATTCACTTTGAACAAACTGCAGGCTGTAATAGGCCACGACTAGACAGATTAAAGCCGTAAAGAGCTCAACGACAAATTTGACAACGATTTTTGCACGTCCCGATAGATACCGATTCATAATGTCAATGTTGATGTGATTCCCCTGACGACTGGCCACCATTGCCCCTATAAGTCCAACCCACAGCACAAGCACACGCACCAGGACTTCACTCCAGACAATGCCGCCTCCGAAAAAATTACGAAGAAAAATCTGGAGAACCGCCATAATGATCATCAACAGCAGCAATCCCACTAGAATCGAATCTTCCACCCGGCAAATGATCATCTGTGATCGCTCTAAAAAGGATTTGCGAGGATGTTTTTTCATTGGGCACCCT
>JAOUGB010000417.1 GCA_029857875.1 Desulfobacteraceae bacterium
GACCCATCTCTTAGGAATATTCTTTTTCATGTCAATCTCCTTTCATTTCAAAGTTCATAACAGGAGAAAAATATGTAGTACGAATAGGAAAATGATTCAAAAAAGATTTCAAATTTCATTGAATAGGTTGTAAGGGTTATTTAGAGATATTTAGATATCCGTGTGTTGATTAGATACTTTTATGAGGTTTGCCTTTTTTGCTTTTTTATGGAATTTACGATATATGTAATCGGAGCTGATCAACCTTGGCTTTCTGTTTTTGGCAAGAAATCACAACATTTGATTTTTCGATTGACAGCGTTTAAATTAAAGCTGGGATAATTCCCTATGTATGAGTATATCTCCTATAAAAATAAGACTTTTCGCCCCTTTACAGATATCACAATGCCTGCTAAATTGCAGGCCAAATACTGGCAAGTTATCAAAGGTTCAGGGCTACCATTGCCTGAAAGTCGCTTTTTAATAACTGAGATTCTTTTACGGTTTTAACTAATTTTGATCATCCATAAAACATATCCCAAAATAATGGAGGATTCGATATGCCAATATTCATGATGTTTGGAAAGTATTCCACAGAGGCATTGAAGGGAATCAGTCCCGAAAGAACGGATAAAGCGGTTGAGCTGATTAAAAAGAATGGCGGAAAAGTTATATCGATGTACGCTGTACTGGGTCAACACGACCTTGTTCTTACCTTGGATTTTCCTGATTCTGAAAAGGCTCTTGCCACATCTGTTGCATTAAACAAACTGACAGGAATCTCATTTACAACATCACCTGTAGTGGAAGTTGAAAAGTTTGATAAGTTAATTGCTGAGGCAGAAGTTGTTTAGGGTTCAATGCAAGCTATCTGGACTCCCCAGAGGAAGCAAGCAATTCTGAGAAGATGGGGTAGGGTCTTCATTCTTCACACAATCATTATTCAATCTAGTGTGCGTGCATCTATTTTCCTATCCAAAACAAGTGATTACTGCCTTTAATCATGCATTTTGATCATATAAATATGGTTGCGATTATGGTTTGAAACCCGAAGGTGGGATTCATCTTAATTTGGCGCGCGTAAGATATTATGGTTAGCTGATACAGCGGAATAAGCAGTATTCATCTGCGCAGATTGGAGATAGGCGAACCTATAGTAACATAGTGATAGATTCACAGCACGTTTTCATTGATTAACGCTTAATTTGGAGGTGCGGCATTATTGAAAGAGCACAACATCATGGTGAGGTGATGACGTTTCGGATCCTTGTAAAACAGGACCGAAACAAACTTCAACGCAGTCTGAAGCAAAGCGCTCGTCAAAAAAAAACCGTTCTGGTTATCCCTCTTTTGGCAAGCGAGTTTACTGCTTTAGAAAACCGTCCAGTTTTTGAAAATATTTTAAGTCATCTGAGCAAAGTGCGATATCTCTACCGTATCATTTTCGGCCTGGATCAGTCCTCGCAGGCCTCGGAAGATGAAGCCTTGTTGTTGCGAGATCTCCTAAAGCAATATCAAGTTAAGAATTACATCATTCAATGGAATGACGGACCGATTTTTTCGCAGGTATATAAAGTGCTGAACGAAGCCGGATTTGTATTTCTTGAGCCTGGCAAGGGTAAGAATTTATTTCTCAGCTTCGGCATTGCTCTTGCGTTAGGGGCCAATGTGGTGGGAGTATTAGATGCAGATATCCGATCCTTCGAGCGGGATCAGATCGATAATCTCTTTTATCCCGTGGTCGTTAACGACTACGACTTTTCCAAGGCCTGTTACAACCGCATTTCAGGTGACAGGCTTTACGGCAGGGTCAAACGGCTGTTGGTTGATCCACTGCTGCTTGCGTTGAGGAAAAAATTAATAGAACCGAAAGATTATAAGATCCTTGGGATAATCGATTTTTTGATGCAGTTCAATTATCAGCTTTCCGGTGAAGTTGCATTCAACAGTGATGTACTTAAAAAAATGCACTTTGCTACCAACTGGGGAGCAGAAATTTTTACCCTAATCGAAATTTACCATAAAGCGACATCGGTTGCCCAAGTAATGTTTTCCCAAGAGCCTTTTGACCATAAACATCAGGACGTTTCCGAGGCAGATGAGACAAAGGGACTCAATCGGATGGCCATCGATATTGCAACGACTCTGATCAACGTTCTTGTCGAGGATGAAGGGTTGGAGGTTTCAGATGATTTCTTCCGCGATCTGGCTTTGGTATACTCCAAGATTGGTGAACGACGTATCAGAATGTATTCTGAAGAGGCGGCATTCAACAATCTTTCTTATGATCGTGACGAAGAAGAACGCCTCATGAGAGACGTTTTCCGAAAATGTATATTACGAGCAGGTGAGATTCTGACAGCTCAATCCTTGATCACGGGCAGGTTTATGCGTGTAATCCACTCCTATCCAGAATTTAAGCCGCATTTAGATGCGGGGCTAGCCGATACAATTCTATCAGTGGAAAAAAAAATAAAACGATCCTTTTTTGAAACACCGCAGACTGTTTCCTGGGAACGTATCACCCAAAAGCTTCCAAACATCTTTAAAGATCTAAACGAAGCGATCAGGCAGGAGAAAAAACGGTTTTCCTAAACGATGATATGACAAGGCCGCGGATGACAGGTGTCAAATTGTCGGAACAACTGAAGGCTGTTCGTCCCGATATCCCGATTATCATCTGTACAGGGCACAGTTCCCTAATTGATGAAGAGAAAGCCAAAAAGCTTGGGATTACCGCCTATGTCATGAAACCCATTGTGAGGAGGGACTTGCCAAAACCATTCGAAAGGTGCTGGATGGGAACCACTCAAGGATAATTATCCTAAGCATGACATCCGTCTAAACGGTATATCTCAATGATATCTTTACTATTCTAAATCCATTACTTCTCAATTCCGGTGAACCACAATATAGAGTATGAGATCCATCCTAATTTGATCACCTGGAATGTTTGTGTACTGCTATGTATCTTGAATCCGAAACTGGCTCTAAAAACTTGTGATATCGTTTCGAAAAAATTGGCAAATCCTTTTTCGGGGATTTGCCTTTTTTGCAATTTTGTAAGAAATAGGATATATGTACTGTAAATTGAAGTGCTTGAACCTGTACTTATGGCAAGATAACACAGGTTGGTAGGTTATAGACTTTAAGTGAATTTTAAGCGAGCTTTGCATGAACGTACCCTATCTCTTTGACGGATTTTCTGAAAAGACTGTCCTTTTTTCCTGATGGAAGGCCTTTAAGGAAATGAAAAAAGCTTTAAAGGTACAAAAAAAATTCAATGCTGCTATTTTTACGCCCAAAGCCGTTGCCAGCGCTATTGAAGTCGGTTATAATTTTTATAAGATCACGCCCGAAAAGGCCTCCAACAAA
>JAOUGB010000418.1 GCA_029857875.1 Desulfobacteraceae bacterium
AAGTGCCGGGTCTTTTCCATTACCAGATCAAGTGTGCTTTTAATTTCACCCATTGATCACCTCTATATTTCTCCAATTGAATGAAAATGCTCAATTGAGCTTATTGGTTTTACGTTATCTGGAAATAAGCCTATTCAGATGAATAATAGATTTTTTCGTTGTCTGCCAAATAACTTTTTACCACAGCACCCATTGTTGACTGAACAATTTTCAGAATCTTTTCTTTTGAATATAATGGGCCGCAGCCGATCCCCGGGCATTCCCTGGACAGACGTCTCCATTTTTTTACAGAACGCAGATTCTCAAACCAGAACGGATAGGTTTTGCAATGATCGGGACGCACGGGATAAATGGTACACCCGTCATCATAAAAAAAACACCGTCCGTCTGAATGTTCTTTAATACTATACCCGGCTCTATACGGATAGAGATATTTTTCGATGAAAAGTGAAACCTCGACAGAAAGGCATTCGGCGATACGCGGAACTTCATCTCTATCGACATAGATTATCCCCGGATCTCCGGTACAGCATACACCACACCGTTGGCATTCAAAATGAAGACCCTGATCAAAAAAATAGGATCTATTGTATAATCTTTCCATTTTATGTTATATTTTTAAATTATGTGAAATCCATTGGTACGTGTCAAGTTGTATCACAGGCTTCCGAAACCGGGCCGGAGGGTCTGCTTGACATAAAATTTAGGCTTCATTATACTCTTTAACAATAATTTTCAACGGATTTTGCAAATCGGAACATATTTATGAAAAATACTCTAAAAGGAGCAAAATATGAAAATCGATATAAAGAAAGCCACAGATAAAGATCTTGAGGCAAAAGATGTTTCATCCTGGCCAATATGGGAAAAAGAAATTTCCCGATTTGATTGGCACTATGACAGCACTGAGGAATGTTTTCTGCTTGAAGGCAAGGTAGTTGTGGAAACAGAAGATGGAAATCAAGTGGAATTTGAAAAAGGGGATTTTGTTACATTTCCAAAAGGATTGTCATGTATCTGGGATATTAAAGTACCGGTGAAGAAGCACTATAATTTTAAATAAGTTGTGCCTGAACAAAATAAAGAGACATAATATAAAATGAAACTCGGAATTGTCGGTCTTTCCAGATCCGGAAAATCAACCGTATTTGAAGCATTAACACACAATATTCTACCCGAAAGCCATAAAGATAAAAACCGAATCGGCACCATTCATGTCCCGGACAAACGCCTGGATGTGCTCAGTAACATGTATAAACCCCCAAAAACCATTTATGCCCAGGTAGAATACTTTCTGCCGGATGTCCTGCGTCAAAAAAAAGATCAGAAAATCTGGACCCAGGTCAGGGACTGTGACGCCCTGATTCATGTGGTGCGCAATTTCGGTGGATACGGATTTGAAGCACCGACACCCTATCAGGATTTTCAAGCCATCGATCAGGAGCTGATCTTAACCGATCTTGTGGTGGTTGAAAAAAAACTGGAACACATGGAACTTGACAAAAAACGCGGCAAAAAAGGTGACCCCGAGGAACTTTTACTTTTAAACCAATGCGTTGAAGCCCTTGAAAAGGAAATACCACTCAGAAATTTACCCGACCTTGCATCAGCCCATCTCCTTAAAGGCTATGCCTTTCTATCCGCAAAACCGATGCTGGTCCTGTTTAACAACGAGGATGACGACGACGGTTTTCCTGACATCACAGACTTGACGACCCAAGAAAATTGCATGGTGATAAGGGGTAAACTCGAACAAGAGCTTGCCCAAATGTCTGATGAAGAAGCCGAGGAGTTTTTGTCTGAATTTAACATTACGGCATCTGCCATGGACAGGGTGATCCAGCGGTCATATGAACTTCTTGGGCTTATCTCTTTTTTTACTTTGGGAAAAGATGAGATAAAAGCATGGACCGTAAAAAGAAAGACCCCGGCCATTGACGCGGCAGGCGTCATCCATACCGATATGCAAAAAGGGTTTATCCGTGCAGAGGTGGTTTCCTACGATGATCTTATATCCGCCGGATCATATCCCGAAGCCAGGAAGTTGGGGAATGTAAGGCTGGAAGGGAAAACTTACGAGGTTCAGGATGGCGATATCATAGAATTCCGCTTTAATGTGTAATCTGTTAAACATTTAAAAATGTCTTCAAAACGTCATAACACCCATACCCCCACCCCATATTGCACCGGTTTGGTGCATGTAAAACTTTACATAAAATTTATGTAATTTATCTCATAATATTATTTTTTTTACTTCAAGTTTCTATAGATGCCACCACCTCGTTGAAGACTTAAATAATTGAATATACTGCATTTTTTGTTTTTTTTGTTTGGCTGCGCATGGTTTTTGCAAGCAATAATACCAAGTTGAGCGAAAAGTTACTGAACAACTTCAATCTTGTTAAAATGGAATCTGCAATGAATAAAAAATTAATCATTCAAATATTGGCCGTAGAACTTGTACGTTCCCTGTTTATTGCTGTAATGATTCTGGGTGTAGTTCTTGTCTCCAATGGCAATAACCAAATGGTCATGAATCCCCGGATTTTATCCAAGATACATCCCGCGTCCCAAATGGAACAACATCCGTCATCTGTCAGCGGTAATAAAGCGGAACATTTATACCACATGTTTATCATCCAAACAGCCAGTCACTATCAGATCGATCCAGCCCTTATAAAAGCCATCATTATGGCAGAATCCGGGTATAACACCAAGGCAGTTTCAAATAAAGGTGCAAAAGGTCTGATGCAGCTGATGCCTGAAACCGCCCAATCAATGGGTGTGGAAGATATTTTCAACCCCCATCAAAACATTACGGGTGGCGTCCAGTACTTTAAACAAATGGTGAACAGATTTAACGGAGACGTCAAACTGGCCCTTGCAGCATACAATGCCGGAAGCAGAAATGTCAGAAATTATAATGGTGTTCCCCCTTTCAAGGCCACCCGATATTATATTAAAAAGGTTCTTAAGTATTATCAAATATACAAGAATCAGATGGGAGAGGAAATAGACAGGGTTTAACCTGTCAAGAGATGTTTTTTGTCGTCTCGGGAAGGCATCGTTCAAAATATTTTTTAAATCACAGAGAAAGCGAAACAGCAATAGTTTTAAATTTCCAAATTATGTTTCATCAAATCAAAGCTTCGAAAATTCGTATATTAATGACGTCCTTAAGTATTATCTTTTTTCTATACTTAGGAATTGTTGGCGGATATCTTTATTATCTAACCCCTTAGTTCTTATGCAATAAAAGTCTTTCTTTTTACCTGGCAAACCCAAACAATAGATAGGAAAGCAATGATTATAGCCCTTTGGTGAGAGGTTCGTAAGC
>JAOUGB010000419.1 GCA_029857875.1 Desulfobacteraceae bacterium
CTGACCTCTGGCACCTGTCATTCTACAATTTTATTAATGATAGTACCGATATTTTCAATATAGCATTCAACCACGTTGCCCGGCTTCAAGACCACCGGGGGATCCCTGAATATTCCCACGCCGGCTGGTGTTCCGGTTGAAATGATGTCACCGGGAATAAGGGTGATATCCTCGCTAATATCTTCTATAATGGTGGAAACATCGAAAATCATATCCCGTGTATTTCCATCCTGCATGATTTCACCATCGACCTTGGCGGTGAGTCTTAAATTGTTCACATCCCCGATCTCATCCGGTGTAACAATAAAAGGGCCGACAGGTGCAAATCCGTCAAAGGATTTTCCCCTGAACCACTGGGAATCTGAAAACTGGGCTTCTCGCCCGGAAACATCATTCATTATAGTAAAACCTGCGATATAATCCCATGCTTGTGTTTTACGTATTCGTTTTCCTTGCTTTGCGATAATGATGGCCAATTCCACCTCCCAGTCAATCTGTCCGCTGCTTTGGGGAAGAATGATGGGATCAAAAGGGCCATTCAAGGCATTGGGTGTTTTGCAGAATATCAGCGGCTTTTCCGGATTTTCAAATCCTCCTTCTTTGGCATGCTCGGCATAATTTTTCCCAAGGCAAATGATTTTAGAAGGCGCATGGATCGGGCAACCGATTCGATCTTTGAGGGTCTGGCCGGGATCGTTAATTTCAGCGATCTTTTCAAGCCAGTTTTCCCTAAAAAACACTTCCCCGATATCCGGCATCTCAGGAAATATCTTTTTTAAATCAACGATGTTGCCATCTTTCCACAGACCTGGTTTTTCTTTTCCTTTATCACCAAATCGAACAAGTTTCATTGGTTGTCTGTCCTTTCTTTTTTTCCGTCCTCATAGCACTTCTTTCCATACCAGTCCACCTGTCGGCACAATCCCTTGATAATATTGACCTCTTTTGCTCTGAGTTGCAGACGGGTAAAGAAACGGCGGAAATGATTCAACCAGTAATCCGGATTTTCAGAATTAATATAGCTGATTCTAACCAGGATATCCTTAAGTTGATCATACATCCCGTCAAGCTCATGCCTGCTGGCCATTCGAGGCGTAAATTCTTCATTCGCCTCACCTCCGGCGATAAAGATCTCATAGCACAGAATCATTACCGACTGGGCCAGATTCAAAGAAGAAAATTCAGTTGTGGGGATATTGACAAGGGAATGGCAGTATCGGATGTCCTCATTTGAAAGTCCTTTGTCCTCGGGGCCAAAGAGTATGGCAATGCGATTCTTTACAGAAATTGGAATTAAGTTTCGAGCAAGTGTCAAAGGCGTAAGGACAACCTGCCGCTGTCCTCCAAGCCGTGCCGTTGTTCCCACAACATAATTAAACGAGGAGAGCGCTTCTTTCAAATCCGGATAGAATTTGCTTGTTTCGATAATATCCGAAGCAAAATGGGTGGCAAGCTTAAGCGCTTTAGACAGGTCAAAGTTTTGAGGATCAACGATCACGAGCTGCCGGATGCCCATATTGCGCATGGCGCGAGCGGCAGCCCCGATATTTTCAGAATACCGGGGCTGCAGAAGCACAATACTGATGTTATCTAGATTGACCCTATCGGACATCAGTGGATAAGTTCAAAACTATTGAAGAAATAACTGATTTCAAAGATAGCAGTTTCGGGGGAATCCGAACCGTGGACGACATTTTTCTCAATGTCTGTTGCAAAATCTTTCCGAATGGTACCCTCAGCTGCTTCCTTATAATCCGTTGCGCCCATTATTTCACGGTATTTGGCGATGGCATTTTCACCTTCAAGGACCATGATGACAATCGGTCCGGATGACATGAAATATGTCAGGCTGTCAAAAAACGGTCGCGCTTCGTGTACCGCATAAAAACCTTCAGCCTGAGTTTTGTTCATCTTCAACATTTTCATAGCCACTATTTTGAGTTTGTTGCTTTCCAGTCGTTGAATCACTTCACCGATGATCCCCCGTGCAACACCATCGGGTTTGATAATAGACAATGTTCTTTCCATGATGTTTAGTTTCCTTTTTTTATATTCCTGTCACTATTTGAAATGCTCAGTTTAGGTTTGATTAAAGTTAGGGTCCCTGTGCGATACCAAAACGCGGGTTCCAAGTCAACATTGACACGTACATTATATCCTTACAGGTCTCTATAGGTTCAAAAGTGCATCAACCACCGGCTTGACTTTCATCCGGTGTTCAGGCGGCACCATCAATACCTTAATCTTAAGATTGGGAACAAGATCAGCGCCCGGATAGTTTAAAATGTTCATCTTGTAATTGTCACGATTTTCTTTTGATGCCATCAACAACAGAACATCTGCAAAATTACCTGAAAAGCCCATGAAATCGATATGTTCTACGAACTGCATAAATAGCGTATTCACTGTCATATCAAAGGAATCGACTTCGGCATACCCTGCTTTGCTGCAATCATGCTTTGAAATAAAACACCGGCACCCAAACGGCCGAACCTCATAAATCGGACACAGATTATCTTTTAACACCGGGCAACTTTTATTTGAATGTTTCTTTTCCTCCTCCGGCGGATCGTCCCCTTTCATGCAAAGATCTGCGAGTCTATTGGTGGTGATTTGGGGCTTAAAGCGATTTTTGGATATCTTTGCTTGAATATTTTCAAATAAATCCGCCTGACCATTTGACATCATGTGATCTGCGATAAGATATCCCTCGAGGGTTGTCATGGTCACATTGGGAGTGCAGCATGCTGCACAATATTTTTTGCAGGCCACATCCAGATTTTTTGCAACATCGTTATAAAGCCCGTAAATTTTGTTTAGAACAATTAACCTTTGCTCCAAATACATTTGATCTTTTCTTTCCAAATTTCTCAGATTGCGACCCAAGTTTGATGGTTTCGTAAAAAGTGAAGCCTCCCCGCCCTAAAGGGCGGGGGTTCTGCCTTACGGCAGTGCTTCGCGCCCGGGTAAGGATCTCAGCTCATTTTATATAGCTCCCCTCGACCCCGTCCTAAAGGACGGGCTTGCGGGGAGCATGCCGGTCAATTTTTGATCGGTTTATAGTTAGTGTGTATCCAGAAATGGGATATTTTGTTCAAGATCGAGCCATGCGAGAAAATTAACCACAGGCATATATTTGATATTCCGAGGATTAATTTTTGAGCATTACGAAGATATTGGACAAAATAGCCATTTATGGATAGGCACTAGTCATAAAAATATGTTTTGATAATGCTATTGAGCTCTTCTGCAAGCCCTTCATCCTCTCTTCCTGCATAATTTTCATATATCGATTTTGATATCGATTCAAACGCATCAACATATACAGGATCAAAG